>DAICZM010000320.1 GCA_027311145.1 Ktedonobacterales bacterium | reverse complement strand
GATTGGAGTTAAGTATTATGGCTGGAGGATCTTCTCTACCCCTTCGACGCCGACATAGAGCCTTGCTTGTTGTGCTGGTGGTACTTTTTATTCTTGCTCTCGTTGCTGGTATATTGTATCGCAATGGACAAGAGTCTCAACTACATAACCAAACCAATACAGATACGTCGGCAGGCCATCCCTGTGGGTCTTTCCCATCAGAAAATAGCACTGGCATTGGTGCTGTAACGTTGGATGGCGAGCGTGTCGGCGTGAGCGATGGCACGATTCCACTCGATATCCGTAATAATGGTTATATCTCCTTCAAATGTCTGGGAACCAGCGAGTTTCTGGTATGTCAGCAGAGACAATCTCAATTACCCGACTGCGATAAATCGTGGGGAGATTTTAGCACAGAAATCAGTCATATTTCGGATGATGCGGAATCGCTGATATACCGTCAAAATGCTTATCTGTTTGCTCGTGGTGATTTTTCACACACCATCATCGTTGGTGTCTCATTAAGTAATGATAATAGTACCAGCAGTCGCTATCTTTTGCAAGGTGTGTATGCGGCACAAGAAGAATATAACCGGACACATCTCAATAAATTGCGTGTCCTCGTTGCCAATTTTGGCGATACTATTGATACCGCAACGCAAACGATGCAGCAAATTGTCCGTGTGATCAGTGCTGATCGAAATGCAAGTAACTCGATTGTGGGGATCGTCAATATTCCTTTTATCGCCACTGCTGAGGCTGATCAGTCACAATCGTTTCATGCGGCTCTGGAGCAACTTGCCACACTAAATATACCGATTGTCTCCCCCAATGGCATGAGCGGGTCGCAGAGCGAGCAGATTCTGGCTTCGACTATGTTTCATATTGGCGTTCCTGCTTGGCGCGAGGGATCAGCCGACGCGATTTTTGCGCGTCAATATTTGTCAACCAGTAATGTCGTTGTGTATACTGATACAAGAGATAGTTATAGCGACAACTTAGCCGCATCTTTTCTAGCAAAGATGCAACCGGGTTTATCGCTTTCCACGTGTAGTCAGCAATTGCTTAACCAACAGGTTCATTGCGTTAATTATACTGTTGGAGATGCCAATACCTTGACGACATCGGTAGCAAATGCTATGGGTTTTAATCCGGGCCTGATCTATTTTGCAGGCAATGCAGTGGATGCGAGAACACTAATGACTGCGTTGATGGTGAATCCGCAGTTCCAGCAAAATCAAGGTATCCGCATCTTGGGTAGTGATGCCCTCTATCAGGGACAATTTACGCAGCAAGAGTATGAGAGGATGGCCTTTAGCGCGTTTGCTTTTCCTGATGAATGGCCTATTCAAGGGCAGTTGCAATCACCTTTTGTCGATGAGTATGGTCTTGATTTTCAGGGCTGGCCTCCCTATCTCACCTATGGCTTTGTACGTCCCAATAGCACTGCGACACTGGCGTATGATGCAACAAAGGTATTTACGCAAAGTATAGAGATTGCATCGAACAGTGAGCAAAATCCGAATATTACTGCCAATACCGTGTTCTCTGTGGTTCGGCAAAATGGCTTTCAAGGCTTTAGTGGCTATATCTATTTTGATACCCAGGGTAACCCAATCAACAAAGCTCTTGTTTTTCTGATCATTGGGAATGCAGGCAGTGATGTGGGTAAGGCTAACATGCAAGGTATGGTTCTGGGCTGTTTTCTATCACCCGTGCAAGAACGCAGTTGTCCCCAGTACTAAAGAGAGGAAGGAGCTAACGCGATGCAACGCGATAATGGTGAACACAACGAAGAGACGCCTCGTCCATCTAGTACTGGTTTTGAAGTAAAAAGCTTTCGTCCTGGGCGAGGAGATCGAACTAATACGAATGAAGATGAAGTTCTTCGCCTCTTACAGGAAGGTGGGGAGTTAGAAGGATCACAAATTGGAAAGCGCATTGAGAATTTGAGTGCTGCAATTGACAAATATCAGCAGGCATTAGCGCTTGTATCACCCGATTCGCATTTTGTTAGAGAAGCGAATGGTATGATTGTACGCGCCAGTGATGAATTGAAGCGGTTACGTGCAGCCCAAGAGGTAATGCCTTTGCCTCCTGTACAATCTCTACCTTCTCGTGCTTCTACGTCTTCTCCCGGCTTTGAGCCAAAACGTCGTAGAAGACGTGGTGAGTTTGCAATAGATGAAATCGCTCAGCAATTATTGCAGCAAGCGGAACAACTCCATCACACGAGTAATGGTAATCGCAGAAATAACCTGGAAAATGCGGTTCAAATATATCAAAATGCTTTAGGGCGTGTTGAGCTTGACTCAGAAATAGCTACGCAGATCAAGCAAGAAATGTCGCAAGCAATCGATGATCTGGCGCAACTGATGGATGTGACCCTGAATGCTCCAAACCTTGCTGCGCCTGCCTTTCAAACCCTTGCGCCAACCGTGAAAGATATTAGAGACATGTTAACTGGTATACAGTATGTCACACAACATAACGGACGGGCGGCACAAAGTCTCAGGACTAAAGAAGATGAGGTTGGACCAATCCTTGAGTTGAAAGATACTATCAGCCATACTATAGATAGCACGACAAATTGGTTAGCTCACCCTGCGCTGCTTGAATGGATGATTGGTATTGCTTTAGTAATGCTGATTGTTTTGTTAGTATCGATTATAGCATTGCCCTGGTATTACAATTTCAGTTCCTGGCAACGTTGTCCTGGCGGAAGTACAGCTCCTGGCACGACGATTAGTACGTCACCTACCTTGACGCCTCTGCTTAATGCTGCGGTACAGCAATATAAGCAAACGTGTAGTGTAACAATTACCGTTGTGGCGAATAATCAGGCCAGTAGCCCCGACGGCATTAATGCCGTTGACAGCGCACAGGCAACGATTGGGGCAGCAGATGTCATGGCCTATGCCTCACATAACGCGCTCTATGATGATCGCATCGCCGTGATGCCTTTTGTGTTTGTAGTCGATAAGAACGCGGGCGTCAGTGATCTGACTACACAAAATATTCGCGATATTTATAGTGGAGGTATAAGCAACTGGCAGGATGTTTGTCACCTTGATCAGCAGAAACAGCGCGTATGTGGCAATAATCTGCCGATCAATGTTGTTGAGCGGCCCGCCAACTCTGATGCCCGTGCCGTTTTTGAGCAATATGTTCTGGGTGGCTCTGATTATTTGCTTGGTGCTGTCGTGAGTGATACCGATAGCAGTATCGTCCAAGACATTAAGAGTCCAAATCTCCCCGGAGCGATTGGCTATGTCAGCCTCTATGCTGCACGGCAAGCAGGTCTTACTCCTATGCCTGTTGATGGCGTCATGCCTGCGCTTGCCACGATCAATAATGGTTCCTACACGTTCTGGGCGATCGAGCATCTCTACACACAGGGGCGAGCAACAGGTGTCGCGCAAAAGTTTATCTATTTTATGCATACCGATGATGGCATGAAACTCCTCCAGCAGTACGGGTTTCTGACGATTAACGAGATAAGTAGCACAGCCTTAAGCGATCATCTTGGGCAAGTATGAATAGCCAAAAAGTGTGGATTGACTATCAAGCGGTCAATCCACACTTTTTGGCTGTTTAGGATACGCTTAGCTATAGCGCGCTCCAACCCACAATGGTCAGTGTCTCTCCTGCTGCTGTTGTGGCAAATTGTTTGGGTGTGCCACCGTTGAGCGAGCCATAGAAGGCTTGTATCGTCGTTGATGCTGTACCAACTCCAGTCGTTTGTGTCGCTGCGTACAATGCGTTATCGCGCGAAACGCTTGTCCAGGCTGTGCTTGATTGCGGCAGTGTCACATAGCCCTGTGCCAGATGGATCAATCCCGTCCCGTCAAACTGAATTTTCCAGAGGCCATCTGCTGGTCCCGGAGCGTATGGAACGTCCGCGATAGTGAAGAGCAGCGTGTTATTGCCAATCGCTTCCACTGACGAGACAGCATGAACATGGCTGGCATAGACGACGTGCAACGTGCCACCGTGCGCATCCTGTGTAGTGATCAGGCTTGGTGGAAGAAGTTGATCTGGTAGGGCACTGGCTCCCTGATTGTAGTTGGGAAAATCACCACTCTGTGCAAGCACTAATGTGTTACTGTCGGGCGTCAGGCTCATGTCCCAGTGGAACCCACTGATTGATGCCGCCACTGTTCCATTTGTGCGCTGCTCGCTGGCTGTTGGGACGCTTAACACGTACACATTGTTGAGCGGCAAGGTCATCGGTGGCGTGAGGATGGTGTAATACACCTGCGTATTGCCATGCCATGCGGTGAGCTGAATCGAGGAGTGCATGCCCGAATCCAGTTCGCTCTGTACTGTGCCATGTTGCAAATCGAGCAAGCGCACTACTGGACCCGATGGTCCGCCGTAAGGTGATGGCTCTTCAAATGCGGCTAACTGCTGATTGGGTGACCAGAACAGATTGCTGGGGGTCGTCGGAATGCCGTTGCTCTGTGCTGAACAGTACAGCGTCTGCAAGCCCAGTCCGTCCAGGCGAATCATTTGAATTTTCAGTCCTGAGAGGAAAAGGATGAACTGTCCATCTGTCGAGAGTTGCGCATTGGTAATGGCGCCTTTGGCAATGCTCAAGATAGTCGTTTTCTGAGCCGTCACGACATCATAGCGCAAGAGTGAGGACTGTGCCGCGCTCTGATCGACATAGACAATATTCTGGTCTTTGCCCAGGGCAAGGGGAGCGGTGACCGCTGGACGTGCCTGTCCCGCTGCCGGACAACTGGTCTGCGTTGCTGGCATCGGTTGCGTTTGTATGACCACAGCGGTATTGCTTTGCGTTGTGTTAATGTGTGCCGCTGCCTGATTTGTGGGTACCTGTCCTCCGCATGCTGTGAAGAGCAACGTGAGAAGCAGACTAACGCTGACAAACAGCAGGCGTGCGAGTGGTTTTCTCGCTGTTATATGTAACGTTTGCATATATACACCTCTTTGGGTAGCTAATGAAGTCATGCTACGTTGGGCATCCCTTGTTGTCCGTATTGACGATATTCTATAATAGGGAACGCGGTGGGTAAGAGGAAAATCTTGTGAAATGGCTCACATCAGTCGGGCCAGTGAGCTTCGCTCTTTCAAGGCGGGGATGAATGGCCCTTCCTTCTTTGGTGGCTTGGGTGAGGCAACCGTTCCCTTGCCTGAAACGTTCATCAGCAGCATCCCATTTGACAATCCGATGAGGATATGATACAATTGTTCTATGAAATAGACCTTGACCGCAAAACTCAAACTGCATACGACGCCCGACCAGTTTCAGTCGCTCAGAGCCACACAACTGGCGTACCGTGATGCCCTCAACGTTGTCAGTCAGTACGCCTTTGCGCATGGCAAGATGAGCAACAAGGTCAAGTTGCAGGATGACACCTATAAGGCCATTCGTCAGCAGTTTTCCATCGGGGCACAAATGGCCTGTAGCGTCGCCCGTCAGGTCGGGGCCACCTATCGCGCACTCTGGACGAAGGTCAAGCAGAATGCCGAGGCTCGCCGTCAGGGGCGCACAAAGAAACGCTACAAGGGACTCGATCAGGCTCCCACGTATGTCTCCCCCACACTTGAGTACCACCTGGGGCATGACTACAGTTTTAAGAAACAGCAACACGTGAGCGTGTTGACCCTGCATGGGCGCGTCGTCGTTGCCTACACAGGCTATGACCAGCACCTTGCCCTCATCCAGCAGGGGGCATCTATCGGGGC
>DAICZM010000031.1 GCA_027311145.1 Ktedonobacterales bacterium | reverse complement strand
TATCCGCGCCCGCCTGGCCTACATTACGCCGCATCTCTATATGTATGTTGAGGATGGACAAAGCATTAACCCCGATGCTTTGCGCGCTTCCGCCGATCTCTTCGAGCAGCGTATCTATCCTACCGACCGCGCCGCTTTCGGGAGCGAGTGGTCACCTGGCATTGACGATGATGTCCATCTAACTATTCTCAACGCTGTTGGCCTGGGTACTAGCGTGGGTGGCTATTTCTCTGCTGAGGACGAATATCCCACTATAATTAATGCCTATAGCAACGAGCGCGAAATGTTTTACGTGAATTTAGATGGAACCATGCCGGGCAGTGCCGACTATAATAGTACATTGGCACATGAATTCCAACACATGATTCATTGGTATCAGCACCCTGTCGATCTCAGTTGGACCAATGAAGGTATGTCGGTGCTGGCCCAACATCTTAATGGCTTCTCGGCAGGCGGCGTAGACCAGAGCTTTATTCAAACACCGGACACGCAGCTCAATGATTGGTCGGATGATATGAATGCTGACCTGCCGCATTATGGCGCGGGCTATCTCTTTATGGATTATTTTGCCGAACACTATGGAGGGGTGGGTGTCCTAAAAGAGCTATTGCGCGACCCTGCCTCGCCCCCTGCCAACTTCGATCATGTCTTGGCGGCACACGGCTACCAGGACCGCTTTCTCGATGTGCTACACAAATGGTTTATCGCCAATATTGTTGAGGATAGTCATGTCGATCAAGGTCAATATGGCTATACAACCCTGCAACTGCCTGCGGTTACCGCGCAACATACCGTCGCGCTCTATCCCGATAATGAGGCTGGTACGGTCCATCAATATGCAGCAGAATATTACAACGTGCTTCCCAATCGACATAGTGGCACGCTCACGGTTCAACTTGTGGGCAATCCACTGGTGCGCATCATCGCCAATGACCCCTATCAGGCGACAAACGAATGGTGGAGTAACCGCTACGATAATATGGATAGCACGTTGACACGCACCTTTGATCTCAGACGTTTAACAAGTAAGCACGCCACCTTGACCTTTGCCGCTTGGTTGGATCTGGAACGCAACTACGATTATGCCTATGTTGAAGCCTCAACAGATGGCAAAAACTGGACGACGCTCAGGGGTCAACAGACAACAACCAGCAATCCAGATGGAGCAAATTGGGGCAATGGCTATACCGGAACGAGTGGCGGTGGCACGACACCACAATGGGTACAGGAAAAGATTGATCTGAGCCAGTATGTCGGCAAGCAAATACAGCTTCGCTTTGAAGAAGTCACCGATGACGCAGTGAATCTACAAGGTTTCGCCATTGATGCGCTACGCATTACCGAACTGCATTTTCAAGATACCGCGGAGAGCGACAACAGCTGGCTAAGCAACGGCTTTGTGCGTTCCAACAATGTCTTGCCAGAACACTACTCTGTGCAGGCTATTCTCTATCGTGGGCAGCAAGTGAGCGTACAAACAATACCTGTGGACCTGGCAACGGCACAGGGAACACTTTCCATTGCCGATTTTGGAACAACTATCACGCGCATTGTGCTAGTTGTCTCGGCAACGGCGGCAGAAACAACGTTACTGGCAAATTATCAACTACGCATGACATTACATTAAAAGAGCATTATCGATCTCTCTAGATGATAGGTTATCGCAAAACGAGAAAGAAGGAGCATATGCGATGAATAAAAAAGAACGTGTTGATGCGGCTCTGCGTGGTGAGAAGGTAGATCGTGTGCCGGCAAGTACCTGGGGGCATGACTATGAACGCGAGTGGAGTGTACAGACGTTAACCGATGCAACGATTGAGAATTACAGTCGCTATGATTGGGATTATGTCAAAGTAACGCCGCGCACAAGCTACCATGTGGAGGATTGGAAAGTCAAGGTACGGCCATCCGGCGTGAAAGAGCAAGAGCCGATTTTTGAGGATACGCCTATTAAGAGTTCGTCTGACTGGAAACGCCTGCGCGTTCTCGAGCCTGATCGTGGCGTGCTAGCTGAGCAGTTGCGTGCTTTGCAGTTAATCAATCACGCACTTGGTTTTGAGGCCTACTTTGTGCAGACCATTTTTTGCCCGCTAGGCATCGCGCGCTATCTGGTTGGCAATAACAGCAAACCCGTGCTTCAGACGATGCATGATGACCGCAAGTCTTTACACACAGCGTTGCGCGTGATTACCGAAACATTTGCTAACTTCGCCATTGCCTGTTTGGAGCAGGGGGCAAGCGGCATTTTCTATTCGACAAATGGCTGGGCCAGTCAAGGCGCATTGACGGAAGACCTGTATCAAGAGTTTGGCGAACAGTATGATCTGGAATTTTTGGATACGATTAAGAGCAGGAGCCGTTTCAATATCCTGCACAATTGTGGCGAGCGTGTCTATTTTGATCGTTTTGCTTCTTACCCGGTACAGGCAATGAGCTGGGATGATGCGCAGGTGGGCAACCCAGACCTGCGCGAGGGTGAACGGCGCGTAGGTAAAGCCGTGATGGGCGGTTTAGGGGCGGCAATGCTGAAAAATGGCTCTGCCGATCAAGTTCAGGAAACGGTTGGCAAGGCCTTAGAGCTGACCGGGAGCCGTCATTTTCTGCTTGCACCAGGCTGTGCAGTATTGCCCGGCACACCAGCGAAGAACCTAAATGCTATACGCCGTGCATTGTCTTGACGGCGCAAGGGCATGCATCGTTATTTTTTGGAGCATCTTGTTGGTCCCGACAGCGGGCAAAGAAATGTTGTATAGTGTACGTTGATGCGTAGGTTGTAGAAAGATGGTAAGTCGAGAGAATGGAGCGATATCAAACACTGCGAGCTTATTCAGCAGGTGGGGTGGTCTTCCGGCTTGCTCCAGTGCCCTCGCCTGAGCAGTACTTTGCAACCGAACAGACGGAAGAGGAGCAAGACACCTCGCCGGTAGACGAACCAGAGCGCGACCAGATACACATGGAGGTAGCCCTGGTTGGGCGGAAACATGCAGGCATCTGGGCATTGCCGAAAGGAACACCTCAGGCAGGTGAAACTATCGAACAGGTGGCAATACGCGAGGCACAGGAAGAAACCGGTTTACAGGTCCGGCTCATTGCCTATATTGGTAGCATCTCGTACTCTTTTGTGCGTGACCAGATACGCTACCATAAGCAGGTCCGGCACTTTTTATTAGAGGCTATTGGCGGAGATACATCGTTACACGACCATGAATATGACCTGGTCGCCTGGTTTGCTCTGCCGGAGGCTTGTCGCCGTCTCACCTACCAGAACGAGGTCAACATCCTCTATCAGGCGGAAGAGACTCTACGTCGTTGGTTGCACTATCGACGCCAGGAAGGATTGAAGTGAGCGAACAGCTATTCGCCCTGATCCGGCGTATTTTGTTTCCCTATAGTGGCCGCGAGCCACTAACGCACCGTCAAGGATTGGGAGTGATTGTGATGTGGAGCATGTTTTTCTCATTGAGCATGTTCCTCTGCACCTTTCCTTTCATCCTGGTAGCAGGTGCACACTCACTGCGTTTGACGATAGAACTTCTCCTAGTCGCACTTCTATCGGGAGTCGTCATTTTTGGTTTGTTAGGCTGGCTCGTAGTTGCTATGAATAACCGTGCTGCGCGTATTATTCAGCAGCGGCAACGTGGTGACGCCGCACCGAGCAGTACTAACGGAGGTAGCTATGGATCTTAGTGTTGAAGGTAAATCGGAGCGCGTCCCCCCCGGCTCACATATCTGCCAGCTTTACAGTAAAGTGACAGAGATTCCAGGCGTGACGGCACGTCTGATGCGTGTGGGGCTTGCTGTTTCGGAAAAGTGTCTCTTTGCTGCCGCCCCCGCACAGGTGAAAGAATTGCGGGAAGAGCTGCGCAAATTACAGGTGGACGTCGATTATGCCATCGAGACTGGTCAGCTTGTCCTTTATGAAGAGCGCGAGTTTTTCCTGGTGGCGAATGGAAAGCGGTTCGACCCCTATTTTCTGCTCTCTTCTCATCAAACCTTTATCGCGCAAGCCCTGCGTGAAGGTTGGAAGGCGGTGCGCATCTCGATTGATATGACCTGGTTGCTCAAGGATGTCGCGACACCAGAGCAGATACTCAAATACGAAGCTGCATCCGATGCCGTCTTCACGTTTCAGACCGCGCCAATCATCGCGCTCATGCACTATGACCATAGCAAACTCCAGCCTAGTCTCGTCGTCGAGTTGCTCAAACTCCATCCTATCTCGGTCGTAGGAAAATATATCAAACGCAACCCCTTCTACCTGAACTCCGAGCAATATATGCTGAAAATTCTACGCATCAACAAAGAGAAGAACAAAGAGCAGTGACGAGCGGTTGGACGCAGACACGCTAAGCAGGAGCGTATCCTTATAAGCGCATACTCGGAAGGAGATGAATATGCCTTCTCCTTCCGAGTACATTGAATGCTTCTATAAGCCCGTTCGCTTGCATTCGACCTTACGGTATCAAAGTCCAAAGGTTTTTGAACTTGAGGCAATATAATTGACGACAATACCCTTTGTAATCGACAATCAGCAGCACACAATGGCCCTGGTACTGAACCAGTTGCTGGCACAGCACCAGGGCCGCTCGCTCGATATCGCCACCGCGTATTTTAATGTCGGTGGCTGGCAACTCGTGCGCTCCGGGCTGGCGGGCCTGGGCACGCTGCGACTGCTATTGGGTGATGAGCCAGAGGCGGGCAGCGACCTGGGCCTGCGCGAACTGGGAGCCAAACCCGCTAAGGGGCTGATCCGTGATCTGGCAAACACGAATTTTAACGCGCAGACGTTGCGCCAGGTAGAAGACCTGATCGCCTTCTTGCGCCAGGACCAGGTACAGGTGCGCCTCTACCAGCAGGGCTTTCTGCATGCCAAATGTTATCTCTTCTACACAGGCGGCGGCTTTGCGCGTTTCGAGCCAGTGGCAGCCATTGTCGGTTCCTCGAATTTCACGCAAGCGGGCCTGCGCTCCAACAAAGAACTCAACCTGAGCCATCGCGCCAACCTCTCACCCGACGAGGTCAGCCCCGAACGGCTGGCGGGCCTACTTGAAAAAGAGGAGCGCGCGTTGTTGCAGCCCCTCGACGAGCAGCAACGCGGCACGGCGGCCAATCTTCCCGGTATCATCGCTATCCAGCAACTGGCTGACTGGTATGAGCAGCAATGGCAGACAGCACGCGCATTCAAAGATGAACTGATCGAGCTGCTCGATGCCTCCAAGTTTGGGCGCAAAGCCTACACGCCCTATCAGGTCTACCTGAAATCCATCTTTGAATATTTTCACGCCGACCTGGAGCGTGCCGACGAGCAGCAGAGCAGCACGCGCTCCGCAGTAGACCTGAGCGAATTTCAAGAGGATGCAGTCAAGCGCGCACGCCGCATTCTTGCCCGCTACGATGGCGTGATGATCGCTGATAGTGTTGGCTTGGGCAAGACCTGGATTGGCAAGAAGCTCTTAGAGGACTACGCCTATCATCTGCGCTACAAGGCCGTCGTCATCTGCCCTGCGGCCCTGCAAAAAATGTGGCAGGACGAACTGATGAGTGCGAGTATTGCCGCGCAAATCATCACACAAGAAGTGCTGGGGCGCGAAGAATTTGATGGCAGTGCCTTGCTAGATGCCGATGTCGTACTGATCGACGAGAGCCACAATTTTCGTAATCGCAACGCGCAACGCTACGAGAGCCTGGAACGCCTGCTAGCGGGCAATCAGCGACGCGGCAGTGTCAGCGGCGAACGCAAAAAGGTCATTCTGCTCACAGCGACGCCAATCAATAACACCGTCTTTGACCTCTACCATCAGCTCAACCTCATCACGGGCGGAGATCGTAGCTTCTTCGCAACGGCGGCCATCGGCGACCTGCAACGCTATTTTCTCGTCGCTCGTCGTGCTACCAGGCAGCAGGAGAGCAATATCGCCCTCTTCAATCTTTTAGAGGAGATTGTCATTCGGCGTACACGGCCTTTTATCAAGCAAGCCTATCCTAATGCCACCAGCAAAGGTCAGCCGATGCACTGGCCTGAACGCGCGCTACGTACCGTGCGCTACGATCTGGAAGCAACCTATGGCGGCATCTACGACACGATTGTGGCCCGTGTCGAAGGGTTGACGCTGGCACCCTATCGCCTGGAAACCTATAAGAAGCAGGGCGTGCGGCGTGACCAGTTTGAGCAGGGACGCGAGGAGGCCCTGGTTGGTATCTTCAAGAGTCGCTACCTCAAACGCTTCGAGAGTAGCGTGGATGCCTTCCGCATTAGCGTGCGTCGCGCCCTGGAGTTCCTGGAAACCTTTGAGAGCTACATCTTAGAGGGCAAAGTCCTGGATAGCAGCAGCTTTCAGAAGGTGATGCGCTTTCTGGCCCGTGAAGATGAAGAGGACGATGCTACGGTCCCCGGTTCACGGGCCGACGATCTGGATGCCCACAGCGAGGCGCGCCTCTTTATCGACAGCCTGCCCACGCTGGATGCCGCCAGCTATGATCTCAAACGCTTGCATAAGGATGTGCGCAAAGATGTGGATGCCTTACGCGAGGTCTGGCATGCCATCAGCGCAATTCCCGCTCGTCACGATGCCAAGCTAAACACGCTCAAAAACTTGCTGGCGGGCGACCTCAAGGACCAAAAAGTGCTGATCTTCACCTACTATAAAGATACTGCACGCTATCTGTATCGCCAGTTATGCAGCGATGATATCGAGGCTGTGCAGTGGCGCGCACAGGCGGGCAATCCGCACATCAGGCGCATGGATAGCGGAGCGGATGCCCGTGAGCGCGTGGCCCTGGTCGCCCAGTTTGCCCCACACGCCAACCACAAAGCGGAGATCGCTGGGAGTGACAAGGAGATCGACGTGCTGATCTCCACCGACGTACTCTCCGAAGGCCAGAACCTGCAAGATTGCGGCATCCTGATCAACTATGACCTGCACTGGAACCCGACGCGCATGGTGCAACGAGCCGGGCGCATCGACCGCATCGGCACGAGTTTTGACATCCTGCACATCATGAATATGTTTCCCGATGATGGCCTGGAGAAGCTACTCGGTCTGGTCGAGAGTCTGGCGCAAAAGATTGCCGCCATCGACAACAACGGCCTGCTCGATGCCAGCGTGCTAGGCGAGGTCGTGCATCCACAGAACTTCAACACGCTACGGCGCATCGAGGCCGAGGATGGTACAGTGGTCGAGGAGCAGGAGCAGATCGTTGAACTGGCGAGCAGCGAGTTTCTACTACACTCCCTCAAGGGCATCCTCGATAGCGAGATGCGCGCACAACTGGAAGCCCTGCCCGACGGCATCCATAGTGGCCTGGTGCGCCAGGGAGCCAAAGGTGTCTTTTTTTATTTTCAGGCTCAGCCGCGCGGACGTGACAAGGGACGCAAGCAGGGTGCGAACACCCTTGAACATTACTGGCGCTATGTGGACCTGGCGCGGGATTGGAGCGGCGGCGTGATCGAAGAGAACCGCTATCGCATCACTAATCTGATTCTCTGCCAGCCGGATACGCCGCGTGTCGTGCCACCCGCCAACGAGGTAGATATCTTCGCCCTGCAAGAGCAGGTCATTGCCTCGATTCTGCGCTCCTCCGCCGAACAAGTAGCCGTGGAAGAAGCACCCAAACAGCTCGACCCGATCCAGCAGACCATCGCCACGACCCTGCGTGCCTATCTCAATCGTCCTGGCATCCCGCGCCAGGAGCTGATCGCCGCCATGCAGCGCGTCGTCGAGCCGCAACCGGGCGTCTATATCAAAGCCTTGCGCAAAGCCTACGAACGTTTCCAGCAGACCCCTCAGCCCGAAATCCTGCTGACCGCTATCCGAGAGCTAGGAGCCGAGACCGCCGCTAGCACCACCGAGCGCACTTTTGCCAAAGAGCCAATCACACGCGACGACCTGCGCCTCATCTGCTTCGACTACGTATGGCTCTAGCGATCTGGCAACCTTGGAGCGAATGTACAACCGTTAAGAGGAAGGATACGAGATGCAATGCGAACACTTCCCGTAAGCCGATTGCTCTCCCGTATGCTGCGTATTTGCATAGAAAAAGAAAATGTCTGCTTCGACGATACTAGCCCATGCATGATCGTTGTGCGCCAGTCATACAACCCTTCTTATTAAGGAACGTATACATAAGTAGCGGTTCCACAGAAGAAGGAGTGATCTAATGAGTCAGCAAGCAATGTTTCCAGAGTCTCAGGAGCCACACTCTCAAGACGATGAAATAGCAGAAGCACAACCGTATTACTGGTCTACGCAACCAAAAGGGCGTACTAGTGGCAATATGCCCAAAAATGAGCATCCTTCAACGTTTGAGGCGACAATTCCACCACACGCTTATCATGCGCAAGAACCGAGACAAGAACCGCGTCAAGAGCAGGTCAGAGCCACAAGTCAGAGACAGTATCTCAGCCCAGACGGCGATGCTTTTGAGCAGGGCTATCGACCCTATCAGCAACCAGCACAGGTTCCGCCTTGGGCGCGCCCACAGACCAATAATCGCGGCATGTGGCGTTGGTTTCCGATCCTGATAATCGGTTTCATGCTACTGCCCATGCTGTTGCACCTGGTAGCCGGTCTGTTTGTGCTAGCAGGAGCTGTCATATTAATCTTTGTGGCCCCTGTCATTCTGTTAGCAGTGGTTATCGGTGGGATAGCTCTGTTACGTCTACTCTTGTTTAGAGGTGTACGAATACCAATGCGCAGGCGTGGGTGGTATGGTGGTCCCTGGCAACGAGGTGGGCCGATGCGTTGGGGCAGCCCCAGACGTTGGTAACATGCGAAATGCAAACGTGCTGATTGTGCAGAGCGATGAGATCAGGTACAATGTATAGAAGCATGACCTCCAAGCGCGGCACATGTATGAACTGTAGTGATACCCCTTGTGGGTATCATCCCTGAATTCTTACGGGTATCATCCTTGAATTCCTGAATTCTTACGGGTATCATCCCTGAATTCTTGTGGGTATCATGCCCTTGTGAGCAGAGTTGTGAAGAGTTGAGAAGAGAACATTGTGGCAGATAGGTCCCATAGTATAAAACAAGTCTCTACCTATGTAGACCCAAACATAGATTTAACAAATATCCAAGAGTTGCGTAGTTTACTGTATGCGCACAACATACGCCCGAACAAAGCTTTTGGGCAAAACTTCCTGGTAGAGCGGGGCGTCCTCCAAGAAATTGTGCGTGCGGCAGAGATCACGCCATCCGATACGATTTTAGAAGTTGGTGCAGGCACAGGAGTATTGACACGTGAGCTGGCACAACAGGCTGGGCGCGTGGTTGCGGTCGAACTCGAACGTGATATGCTAGCCCTATTGGCAAAGACGACAGGAGCCTATCGCAATGTCGAGCGAATCGCAGGTAACCTGCTGTTTTTAGACCCAACAGAGGTTTTTGGGCAGACGCCGTACAAGTTGGTGGCAAATCTACCGTATTATATTACGGCCCCAACCTTTCGGCATTTTCTGGAGAGTGGTAACCCGCCTCGCATGATGATCGTCATGGTGCAATTTGAAGTTGCGCAACGTCTGACAGCTCAGCCGGGTGACCTCAGTTTGTTGGCAGTGAGCGTACAGCTATATGGGCATCCGCAAATTGTGGCACGAGTACCCGCCAGAGCATTTTATCCGGCCCCAAAAGTGGACTCGGCAATTGTGCGTATCGATGTACAGGAGCAAGCAGCTTTGCAGCCGGGGGAGCGCGACAGTTTTTTTAAGATCGTGCAGGCAGGATTTTCAGAACGTCGTAAACAACTACATAATTCATTGACACACGGACTACATCATAAAAATGAAGAGATACGTGCCTGGCTAGCCACCGCTGGGATTGATGCCAGCCGTCGCGCCGAGACATTGAGCATTGCAGAATGGCTCCAACTCTGGCGCGTCATCGTCGGGCAACACATAGCATAGTATGATAGGCACTCATCATTCATTTTGAATAAATATAGGGCAATGGTACATGTATGACGATGCAGGAGCTTTATTGCGATAGTTGTGGGGCGGCCAATCCACCAAAAGCGCGCTTTTGCCAATATTGCGCTGAGCCTCTCCCCTTTATCCATAGCAGCGGGACGCTCTCAGGAACGACCTTGCTGAAGAATCGCTACCAACTGGACCGCCTGCTGGGTCAGGGTGGCATGGGGGCGGTCTATAAGGCCGTGGATAATAGTTTCAACAATCGGTTAGTGGCTGTTAAAGAAATGAGCAGGGCTGGCCTCTCAGATGTGCGTGTGCAAGAGGCAGAGGAAGCATTTCAGCGTGAAGCCAACTTACTTGCGGGCCTAACTCACCCCAACCTACCACGTATCTACGACAATTTTACCGAAGAGGAACGCTCGTACCTGGTGATGGATTTCATCGAAGGCGAGACGATGGAAGATTACCTGGAACACGCGAACGGTGGGCCATTGCCATTGGAGCAGGTTCTCGCATGGGGCAAAGAACTCTGTGATGTCCTGGGCTATCTGCATGAGCAGCAACCCCCCATTATCTTCCGCGACCTCAAGCCCTCAAATGTGATGATTGGCAAAAGCGGGCACGTTTTTCTGATTGATTTCGGCATTGCGCGCATCTTCAAACCCGGCAAATCGCATGATACGGTTGCCCTCGGCTCGCCTGGCTATGCCGCTCCAGAGCAATATGGCAAGTCGCAAAGCTCGCCGCGCTCCGATATTTATAGTTTGGGTGCCCTATTACACAGTCTACTCACAGGGGTCGATCCGAGCGAACAACCATTCTTCTTTCAACCCGCCTCGCAAGCCAACGCCGCCGTGCCAAAAGAACTGGAGGACCTGCTTAAACGCATGCTTGAGATGAACGCAGAGAGCAGGCCGGAGAGTATGCGCGTGGTTGCCGAGATACTCGTGCGTATAGAACGTCAGCTACACAGTGGCATACTCACCAGCGCGCCACTTAGCAATGGCAATACACGTGCCACACAGTCAAAAGCGGATGCCACAAGCGTGCTGCTCCAGGATGCCTATGCTCTCTATACGCAAAAACGGGTGCGTGAGGCGACCGCTATCTATGATCGTGCATTGCAGATTGATAACACAAATGCCCAAGCCTGGCAAGGACGCGGCCTGACGCAGGCACTCGATGGACACCATCGCGATGCGCTGAGCGCGTTTGACAAGGCATTACAACTTGATACCTCGCTGACAACAGCCTGGGTGGGCAAAGGCACAGCTCTCTCTATGTTGCGTCGTAACAACGAGGCACTCCAGGCCTTTGACCGCGCACTCAGCCTGGACCCCATAAATGCCGCGGCCTGGAACGGGCGTGGGGCCGTGCTGAGCGCGTTGGGCAAACAAGAGCCAGCCCTGACCTCGTTTGAAAACGCACTTCATTTTGATCGCTACCTAGCTCAGGCATGGAGCAATAAGGGACTGGTCTTGCGCCAACTGCGCCGCTTTCAAGAAGCATTACAAGCCTTCGAGCAAGCTATTTCGTTAGAGCGCACCATTTCAGCACACTGGAATGGGCGTGGCCTGGTCCTCTATGAGATGGGTCGTTTGCGCGATGCGATGCAGGCATTTGAAGAGGCATTAAAGCTCAACGAGCGTTTCGCTCCCGCCTGGTATGGCAAAGGAAACGTATTATACGCACAACAACATATCCAAGAAGCGTTAGATGCGTATGATCGCGCATTGAAATGTGACCCACGCTTCGTCAAGGCCTGGGACCGACGCGGCAATGTTTTGACCGATATGCAACGCTTCGACGAAGCATTGCGAGCCTACGATGAAGCCCTGCGCATCGACTCGCGCTATGCACCATCTTGGAATGGACGCGCAAACGTTTTATGTCAACAAAGCCGCTATAACGAGGCATTAGATGCCTATAATCGTGCCTTGAGCATCAATCCAAGCGCGCCGCTGGCCTGGAATGGCAAGGGCAATGCCTATTTTCACATCAAGGATTATCCCCGTGCGCTAGAGGCATACGAGCAAGCTATAAAACTCTATCCCCGCATGGTCTCCGCCTGGTATAACAAGTCGCTAGTATTGGCCTCATTGCGTCGTTATCAGGAATCACTCATCGCAGCAGAGGAGGCCATTCGTCTGGCCCCACACGATGTCGATAACTGGCAACGCAAAATCGAAGCACTGCGCAAACTGGGACGGCGCAAGGATGCGCGCGCCGCCGAGAGCGAGATCGCACGTATCCAAGGACGCGCATAAACATACTGTTCAAACAGACTTGCCCCTTGTGGAGATCATGCACGCATCGCCAAATGAAGCCGAACAGAACACTACGCCATTACCACATTCATTGCTTAAAGAGCAGGTGGTTCCAATTAAAAGTGTGTGATGAATAGTGTTGTAACGAACAAGAAAACGCTCAAGCTAATAATGGCGATGACCGGATCAAGCAAAGGAGCGGAGATCAGACTGCCGCTCAAACGCAAACGCTGCAAAAAGTTTGGCAGTACGAGGCCACAAAAGGCGGCCAGCAACAATGTCACCGCAAAACCAACACCGACTGCCAGGCTAAAAAGGGGTTGGTGAAACAGCAACAATGTAAGAAGAGCGGCTAACACACTGGCAAGGATACCACCGATGGTTCCTTGTTGCAGTTCATGCCAGATGCCACGCCAGAAATCGTAGCCGCTGGTCGAGCGCAGTTGCCAACCGACCACACCGAGTGTCTGTGAAGCCAGGCTTCCGCTGGTGAGCAGTAGCATGGGCACAAGGCTAAACAACGCGCTGAGCGACAATTGGACAGGGCTGATCCTGACACTACCAGCCAGCGAGACCAGTGCCGTTCCCGACAATTGCAAGCGCACAAACAGGTTAGACAGGATAAGAGCAAGGACAAAACCAGCCAGCACGTTGACACCAAGCCAGGTAAAGCGGCTTACAGCAATGCGCCACGAGAAACCCTGCTCTTCGCCTGCCTCTTCGACATCCGCACCTGCAATTTCCGAGATATCCTCGGCCTGTTCCTCACGGATCACGTCAATTACATCATCGACAGTAATCAGGCCCACAAGGTGCTGTTCCGCATCAACAACGGGCAGACCAAGCAGATCATATTTGGCGATCATGCGCGCGACCTCTTCCTGATCTGTATCAACGCGCACACTAATCACACCGGAGTCCATCAACTCGTGCATGAGTGTCTGTGGAGCTGCGGTCACAAGCTGGCGAATGGAGACGACACCTTTCAAATGATGCTCGCCATCAACAATATACAGGTAATAGACCATCTCCAGGTGCGAAGAATGCTGGCGCAAGAAGGTGAGAGCCTCTTCGACTGTTTTGTCTTGAGCGAGCGATAGCACCTCATTTGTCATGATACCGCCAGCGGTCTCACCTTCATAGCGCAAGAGATCGCGAATAGGGCGCGACTCCTCAGCAGGCATGAGATCGAGCAAACGTTCCGCCTGCTCACGTGGGATATCGGCCAGAATATCGGCGGCATCGTCAGGAGGAAGATGTTCAAGCAGATCGGATGCTCGTTCGGGGTCGAGTTCGCTGAGCAGTTCAGATTGCAATGGATACGCTAACTCGTTGAGCGTGTCTGCTGCGGTCTCCATATCCAGGCGATCAAGCATGGCTCCTGCCTCTTCGACATCGAGCTGTTCCAGAATATCGGCGATATCGGCTGGATGTAGATCGGCAATCTTGGTATGGCTGACATTGAGTTGCACCTGTGACACCATACCACTGGCGCCAATGCCTGCCCCCGCAAATGTCGGCGTCAGTTGGCCCGTCGTTGCCCCAGTACGTACTACCTGAATTGGCTCGACATAATTCCAGGTGATGGTCCGCTCTTCCAGTTTGAGCGGCAAGGCACGGCTGAGCAGTTCGACAGGCATGTGGATACCAAGACGGCGCAACAGGCCACTCAAGCTGATATCTACGCCCACGAGGCGCGCCGTCTTCTTGATCTGCGCCAGTTTGAGATCGTTCACTTTGACAACGCGAAAACCCTGCGTATCAACTATTTGTTTATCTAAAAGATCGCGTCGGAGCAATAACTCATCGGGATGAGGGGTATATGCAGGCAGGTCAGCCTGGGCCACAGTCAAACGTATGGGCAGCACTTCAATGCTCTGGACGCACGCCCAGGGAATCACGAGATCGTGATTCCCCAGCGACTGATGCACGACGAGGGCAGTGACAATGGGAAATGTTTCATGCAATGCCACGCAGATATCGCGCACACCACCGATACGATGCCCAGCATGGTCATAAACGCTCTGACGTAGAAGGGTGCTTAAAAAAATCATGGAACCACCGCCTTTCACCATTTTAGAAAAAAGCATGTATACTTATCCACAAACATGTGTATAAGTGGATAAGTTCTTCCCCTGCGTAACAAGCGTTACAGGTCACAGAGACATAGCACAAGTGCAGACCCGCGCTGTATGGGCGGGTAAAACGCTCAATTGTGCGATGGATATCGAACCCAACAGGGGATAATGCGCAACGTAGGTGTCACGCAATAACACGAGGACTTACTGGCAAGTGGGATAGCCCTTACTCGGTATATATAGCACAGCTCATCGAGTAAGGTGGTGGTTCTGTACCGAAGCGTTGACACTATCTATCAGGCGGACCACGTCAACTGGATTCCTGGCACTTATCCGATACCCTTACACGATGAGGAGAAGAACGCTCCCGAAAGCAGGCGTGTAGCAACGTAGCTGAAAACAAGCCTACTATGACTGGGGCCAGCGTCCATGTCCCTCACCTCCTTTGCCCAACAATTGCAGCTTAACCAGCGTGCCTCGATCAAAGAGAGCGACAACAAGGCTGGTCTGCCATCTCAACTGCGGGTTTGACAAAGATACTCTATAGTCAGTATAGCACGCATATTTGCTATCCGACAAGGGTTATGACGGGCATAGGAAAAAAGTTTCCGCATGTTGGTAAAACGACAAGGCGCAATCCTTCATCAGAAGCGAGAGCGCGCCTCGTCATTTTCAAAGCATGTATTATCCCTGGGGGAGATGCGGTAGGATACGCCGCTTGAGCAGTTCTATAATGCGATCAACGGGCTGGGTTGCATCGATCACCTGGAAGTGGTAGTGGTCCGTCATTTTATCAAATTGCGCAAGCAGACTTTTTTGATAATTGATGAAGCTTTCGTAGAGGTCATCGCCCAAACGCATATCCATGCCGGACTCCCAATAATCGAAGCCGCCACTTTGCAAGACACGCGGTACAAGGTCATTAAGGCCAATTTTAAGGTAAAACACAGCATCCGGCTTGAGAGCCAAACCATAGATTGAGCGAATCCAGCGGTCGTCCGCTCCGCGTACCAGCGCACGGGCCATCAGCGAATAAATGTAGCGGTCGGTCAGCACAATAAAACCGGCGCGCAGAGCCGGTAGAATCTGCTGCTCAAAGCGGTCTACAAAGTCAGTTACATAGAAGAGATTCAGTGTGATAGGGCCGAGTGTATGGCCCTCTTTGGCCTGCTTCAAGCCAGCTCCGACCAGATCTGAGCGCGTCATCTCGGTATCTACAACCGCATAGCCGCTACTCTCTAACCAGGGTCGCAGAAGACGCAATTGAGTGGTACGCCCAACGCCGTCTGTGCCTTCCAGCACAATCAGACGCCCAGGCAAAAGTTCCTTGCGTGCCTTGAGATGGATGGCGTCAATGCCATAGAATTCCAGGCTAGTCATAGTCTCCCTTTCTAATACGCTCGTGCCCGGCTGTACGCCATACGCCTGTTCATGCATTCCCTGCCCATCTATCTTGCCACGGGCCATTTGTGCATCCACCATATTATACTTCCTCTCCTCTCCCACTAATACGCACATCCGTATGCATATCTTCAGGCGAAACTTCGCTCGCCAGACCGGCCCACATTGACTCTGAAAGAGGCGCGCGCTGCCGCCGCACACCCTGCAAATAGGGTCTCACTAATTTTCGCATGCGCCGCTGCTGCTCTGGAATGGGCTGCGTGGCATCCATGGATGTGAGACCAAATTCTTTTACCATGCCCTCATACTCATGCACAATACGCTCCTGGAAGAGCTTAAAACTCTCATGAGGGTCAGAACTCAGGCCCAGGTCCATGCCCGCCTCATAATATTTCAACTCGGTGCGCCCACTCAAAATACGGTTGAGCGAGATATCTAGCGGAACACGATAGTAGAAGGCCAGCGTAGGTTTCACGGCAAATTGATACAATTCGCGCACCCACTGGCGGTCCACATTGCGCGCCACATCACGCGCAAAAGCGGTGTAAATATAACGATCTGCCAGCACAATTGCCCCGGCCTTGAGTGGTGGAATGATGTCATGCTCAGTGCGATCAGCAAAATCGGTCGCATGGATCAGGCTAAAGGTTGTGGGTGAGAGCAGTTGCTTCTTTTTACCACGGCTCGTCGTCTTTTTAACCAAAGGCGACGAATTCCACTCGCTGAAGAAAACAGTGTAGCCTTCGGCGATCAACCATTGCCGTAAAAGGGCGATTTGGGTGCTTTTGCCCGAACCATCAACGCCTTCCACCACAAAGAGGCGTCCGGGATATTGATGCAGACCATATGTTTCCATGTTTAATCCTCGTGAAAGATGTACAGCAAGGAAGAATATACTATCGAGTATGCTCAACCATGAAGGACTTGTCAAGTGATCTACGAACGAATAATAGTATCGAGGAGACCAAAGGGATCATCATGCGCATCCGATACGCTCCTTTATACTGTTGCTTGCCCTACCATCGATCCGTACTATGCTCTATAGCACAGTTTCCTTCTCTTTGTTCGTAGTATATCCCCATCGTCTAAGCAATAAAGCCACATATTTCTATCTGCATACAGACGCCATCTAACGAGATCATGGCAACTCTTTTTTCTGCAAAACGAGCGTTTTCAGTAAGTGATGCAGGACGTGTTCAGGGTCTGCACAGAGGCCCGAATGCACGGGCGAAACCTGGATCAGCGCACTGCGTGGAGAAACCAGCCAGTGAAAGCGTTCCGCTTGCGTCAGTTGCCCGATAGGGCCTGCCTGCTTACCGCCAATACAAAGCAAGGGAATACGTTCTAGATGCGTGCGCACCAGTTCAAAGTCTAGCAGGCTATCCAACGCAAGTAGACGGGCTTCATCCAAATAAACAAACGCATTCAGAAAACGGCGCGTGCGGCAGAAAAGAATGACGCCCACATTGAGAGACTCACCCCGCTCAACATGAGGGACCAGACGCACGATTGCGTAGTCATAGGAATTGAGCGCGGGCATGCAGAGCCTCCTCAACAAAAATAGATGACGCCGCTACGCGGTCTAACAAATATGAGACATAGGCGGCACGATGCTCCTCTTGCGTAGGATAGAGCGCATCGCTGAGCCAGGAGTCGGGGATGAGTTGAACAATCTCTTGCACCAATGTAGGCGTCAAGCGTGCTTTGAGTAGGGTATCGGCTTCTTGCAATTGACTGGCAACAGGCAGTAAGACATGTTGCTTGATAGAGCTAAACGGTGTGCGACTGCGTTCCATATACGACATACCCGTGTGGTGGAAGTAGAGCGAAGCACCATGATCGATTAGGACAAGGCGTTTATGCCAGAAGAGCATATTGGTGTTGCGCGCTGTGCGGTCCACGTTGGTAACATAGGCATCGAACCAGACGATGAAGGACGCGAGCAACGGGTCAAGCGTAGCAGCATCCAGGGCATCAAAGGTAAGCGCACCAGGGAGATAATCCAGGGCAAGATTGAGACCATCGCTGGCCTTAATGAGGGACTGTATCTCATAATCAGGTTCGGAACGCGCCAACACGGGGTCTAGTTCGACCAAGACAATTTCCGGCACATTGAGGCCTAGGCTGCGCGCGATCTCGCCCGCGACAAGTTCAGCGATCAGAGCTTTGGCCCCCTGACCTGCACCGCGAAATTTTAGCACATAAAGGCCATCATCATCGGCTTCGACAATGGCAGGCAGCGATCCGCCCTCGCGCAGCGGAGTGACATAGCGGGTTACGTTTAGTGTTCGTAGCATTCTGTTATTCTATCTGAAACATGGGTTGTCATTTCGTCTTGCCCAGATTATATCACATCATCTCTGTCACATTTTAGGCAGCCCAGCGATATAGAGCGTGAAATGTGTAACGGTATAAAGGAGTGTACCGCATAAGGCAGAGGCTGTTAAAATATTGACAAATATTTTGTGTTGAGATACAAATAAACTTGAGCGTTAAGGTGTATGATATAATGGTAACAGAGGAAATAGTATGGTTGCTCCAACAGGAAACCAAAACGCACGCAAAGAAAGAACACGTGTGTCCTTTGCTTATCTATCGCCGACAAGAGGCTGGACAGGGTAATCAAGATATTATAAGAGCAAGGTATTAAAGATTTTTGCTATGAGAAGTTTAAATTAAAAATATGAGCTAAACCACATTGC
>DAICZM010000319.1 GCA_027311145.1 Ktedonobacterales bacterium | reverse complement strand
ACGTTTCAACGCGCCCATGTCGTGCGTATCTAGCTGAATCTCCGTCTGCAAGGCGCGGAAATGGGCAAAGCCGCGCTCGATCTCCTTGACGCGCTGCTCGATGCGCTCCATCGTGTTGTCGAAATCAAACTGGCCCGTGATGACCTGGCGCGCCTCCTCGTAGCTGGCAAAGCCGACCAGCGTGTTGCCCGCGCGGATGTTAAAGTCGATATCGGGCAACGGCTCCAGGTGCGTGGAGCGTTCGACCTGGGAGACCAGTTTGAGGAAAAGGCGCAGTTTGCAGATCTCCACCGCTTCTTCCATGATATCCACACCGTACAGATTATTGATTATGATCGACTTGAGCACAAAATAGTCGCGGCTCGGATGCTGCGCGACGCGCTGAAGAATCTCACGGAAGCGACTGATGCTAGGGCGTGCTTGCATCGGACGCCGCTCGGCAGGCTTGAGGGCATCCAGTTGCTCGCGCTCCTCGACCAGGTCGTGCATGCGATCCAGACAGGCGAGATAGAGCGGTTGTAGGATATTGAGGGCGGCGAAAAGAAACGCGCCGGAGCCACAGGTCGGGTCGAGCACGCTGACCTGTTCGATGCTGTCATAGAAAGCGCGCAACAGATCGACGCCCTCGCTCTGGGCGATGACCTCTTCGGCGAAGCGACAGATATCCAGGTTGTAGGTAATCAGCTCATTGATGCTATGCACCTCGCCCGCCGCCAGTTTCGCGCGGACCTCCGCGTAGCGGGTGCGTCGTGCCACCACTTCGCGCCACGTCTCGGTGGGCAGGGCGTACTCCTCTGGCGCGGCCTTGTTCCACTCGCCGCGCAGGCTCACCTCCTGCACGCCACGCTCGATCTCCGCTGGCAAGGGCAGGTCACATCCCTTCTTGACGGCCTCGTAGATATAGCGATCAGGATTCTCGCGCAGCAGCGACCAGACGGGGCCATCGGGCGTGAAGGCAACCAGGCAGGCGCGCTCGGCGGCATCGAAAAGATAGGGGATGATGGTATTCTTGCTGATATACTCGGTGATGTCCTCTTTGGTGTAGTACGCGCCCATCTGCTTCTGGTTGATGTACTTCTCAAAGATATAGCCCAGCACGTCGGGATTGATCTCGCGATCATTGCGCTGCTGGCGCGTGTCCAGGTGCCACTCGAACTCGTCAAAGAAGGTGAAGAGGCGCGTAAAGGCCTCGTCGGGAATCTGAATGGCGGGATAGGTGCGCTCCAACTGATGCACGTCGAACAGGCCGCCATTGAGGTAGGGCACGTGCCCCAGCAGCTCGTGTAGCACGGCGTCACGGCTCCCTTCGTGCTGGCTCAGGCCCTCGTGGAAGAGGCGCAGCAAAAAGAAGCGATAGAACGAGTAGAACTGATCCTGTCCGTAGCGTTGCTGCATGCGCGTGAGGCGATTGCGCAGGTAATGCACATCGCCATCGAGTTGCCCTGGGGTTTGCGGGGCGAGCAGGCCCTTTTTCTGGATGAAATAGACGAACATCAAGCGGTTGAGCATCAGCGAGGCGTACCAGGAGCAGTCGTTGCCGTCCTCAATGCCCTGGATGAGTGCGAGGAAGCTGTCATGCTCTTTCTGAAAGCGATCATAGAACTTCTTGGTGACCTTTTCGACATCGAAGGCGCGGCGCGTGCGTTCGCTCACAGCGAGCGTGCTGAGGCTGGCCTCTTCCTCGATAGCGACGGCCAGTTCGAGCAGACGCAGGGCCAGGGCCTCGCCGGATTGCCCACGGTGCAGACGATGGCGGCGCAGCGCGCGCGGTTTGCCCTGTTCGCGCCGCTCCCACTGCCAGAGTTGCTCCTGCTGTGTGGCATCCACATAAATAACCAGGTGCTCATAGGCATGCTGGGTAATCTCGCGTTCTAGTGCGCTGAGCGTGCGCGCATCAGGCAGCTTGCCCTGGGCATTCGGCCCACATTGATAGACCTTGACGCCGCGCTTCTCGGCCAGCGGCAGGAACGTGTAGGGGTGGTTATCTAACGCAATGCGCAGGGGTGGTTCTTGCAAGTGGTCCCACCCAAGTTCTTCAAGAAAGAGCGTTTTGAACTGGAATGCGGTCAGGTGTTGTTGGACGCGGAATCTTTCAGGAGCCATCGACAATCTACTTCCCCTCTTGCCTGTCTCGCAAGGCCTCTATCATCTTCATTGTTGGTGAGCCGAGACTATCTTAAAACAAAACGGCGCGCTTGTAAAGCCACACGGAACAGGTGTAGGAAAAGATGCTTCATCAGCTAGAGCGTGCTGATGGGGTCGATATCGACCTCCCAATCGCTCGCATCAAGGACGCGCAGCAAACGATGCAGGTCTGCACCCGGGCCACGTGCGATCAGTTGCCAACGATATTTACCGCGCATGCGTTCCATCATGGCCGGTGCTGGACCAACGATGTCAATCTTTGTCAGCTCCAGGCGGCGCAACCACTCTAGCAGACGCTCGTAGAGCAATAATGCTTCGTTGCGCGCTCGTGCGCGCAGGCTATGCGCGCAGGTAAATTTGACAAATTGGCGAAAAGGTGGATAGCCATAGTTGGCCCGTGTCGCGATCTCTATCGCATAAAACTTGTGGTAATCGTGATGTGAAGCGGTTTCAATGCAAAAATGCTGTGGATTAAAGGTTTGGATAATGACATGACCGGCCTCGCTGCCACGGCCTGCCCGACCCGCAACCTGGGTGAGTAGCGTAAACGCACGTTCTGCCGCTGCGTAATCGGGCATATTGAGGGCGATATCGGCAGAGACCACGCCTACCAGGGTGACGCCCGGCAGGTCCAGACCTTTGGCAATCATCTGGGTCCCAATCAAAATATCGGCTTCACGTCGCTCAAAACGCTCCAATAGCTCCTCATGCGCGTGGCGCGTGCGTGCTGTATCGCGGTCCCAGCGCAGCAGGCGCGCCGTTGGGAAATTGCGCTGAATAGTGGCTTGTACTTTCTCTGTTCCCAGGCCAAAATAACGGATGCCTGCACTATGGCAAGCCGGACAGAGAGACGGCAGCTCGTTCACCGTCCCACAATAATGACAGAGCAGGATGCTCTCTGTTGAGTGATAGGTGAGAGGAATATCGCAACTGCGGCAGAGAGCGGTGAAACCGCATGCGCGACAGAGGACCACGCTGGCCTCGCCGCGTCGATTGAGAAAGAGAATGGCCTGCTGACCACGACTCAGCACCCGTTCCAGTTCTTCTTGTAGTCTGCGACTGAGGATGCTGGTATTGCCGACAAGCAGCTCGCTGCGCAGATCAACGATCTCGACGGGCGGCAGTGTGGCCCCAATGCGTCCCGGCAGTTCGACAAGATGGTAATCGCCTTGCGTGGCGCGATAATATGTTTCGACTGAGGGCGTCGCACTGCCTAGCACAACTGGAATATGTAACAAACGCCCAAGCTGAAGGGCGGCTTCACGGGCGTGATAGGTTGGCCTGCGTTCGCTTTGTTTATAAGCAGTTTCGTGTTCTTCATCAATAATGATGATGCCTAGATTGGGCACTGGTGCGAAAAGGGCCGAGCGTGAGCCAATCACGATATCGACCTCACCCGTGCGGATGCGCCGCCATTCGTCGTAGCGTTCGCCGTCGCTCAGCGCGCTATGGATGATTGCTACCCGTCCGGGGAAGCGGCCCGCCACGCGCTGTACGGCCTGGGTGGTCAGGGCAATTTCCGGCACAAGGATGATGCCGCGTTTGCCCTGTTGTATCAAGGCCGCCAGGGCTTGCAGATAGACCTCCGTTTTGCCACTGCCCGTCACGCCATGCAGCAAAATTGGATGCTGCGTGTCACGGGTGAGAATGCTCTCCACGGCATGGCGTTGCTCTGCTGTCAGCGTGAGCGGCATGCTGGCCTGGATATTGCGGCCTTGCAGTGGGTCACGGCGTATCTCTTCCTCTTCAACGCGAAGAATCTTTTCACGCTCTAACTGGCGCAACTGTGCTGCTGTGAGATGGCTGGCCTTACACAGCATCCCCGGCGTCCAGTAGACCTGCTGCAATGGGCCGAGTGCCTGGATACTGTGTTGTAGTAAGTCGATAGCGGTCAACTGCCGTTGCGCGCTGACCGCTTTGCGGTCGAGGAGAACGGGCTGTGGCGTAGAGGGCGTTGCAATGGCCCAGGGATCGGGCGTGGAGCGTTTGCGGCGGGGGTGCTGATCGGCTGGCGATGGCGGCGTATCGTTTTGCTGAGCGGCAACCTGTTCAAGAGCAGCTCGCACAATGGCCTCTTTGCCCTCACGCCACGTGGTCAGAACTTCCGTTGTGGCGAGCAGGCGCACAACCCGTTTGCTAAATTTTTTTGTACGTGGCGTCTGAAGTTGAGCGTCGCGGGTGATGAGGCCACTGCTCAGGGCCTCTTTAAGAATCTCGCGGGCCTTCTTGGGGCCGAGTGTCTGCTTGAGCTGCTCAACATCCAGTTCACCATCTTCAAGCAAGAGGCCAATCAGAGAGCGTAAACGTGGCGAAATATCGGCACTGTGTGCGTCCGTGAAGGCATCTTTGACGAGATGTAGCACCGCTTGTGAACGCTGCACGAGGCCGGGTGGCAGCATCAGAAAGGCGACTTGCGCGAGCGGTGTTAGATAGTAATGCGCGATCCATTCCGCCAACCGCATTTGATAGCTCTGTAGGGCTGGTTCTGGGTCGAGTAGCGCGTTGAGAGGGCGCAAGGTGATAACCCGTTCCTGCTCAAGCAAGGTGAGGGTTCCCGTCGCAATCGACAGTGCTTGTGCGCTTTGCGGCGTGTCTTCGTATGCCAAACGTGCTTGCATTTTCCCGCTATCCTGTCTCTGTGTGGCATCTTCGATGGCCCAGACAATGCCCTCTACAAGCCGTTCGCCATACGGTGCAGCAACCAGTTGGCCGCAACGCAACGCGCTCTCCAGTTCGTCTGGAACGGTGTAGGTCAGCAGCGGGTTCTCACTATCCCAACTCGCGGCAGATGTGAGGATATCGGCAAGCAACATTTAACGCCTCCCAAACTCGCGTTCCAGTGCCGATAGGCTAAAATGCACCATCGTGGGACGCCCATGACAACAGCTATAGGGGGATTGCGTCTGCTCCAATTGTTCGAGCATCTCGCGCATCTCGCTGACCGTCAGGAAGTAGTTGGCTTTAATGGCCGCTTTGCAGGCCACATTTGCCAGTGCGCGTTCCTCCCACGTCTCCGTGTTGCCCAGATTTTCCGCTGCGGTTAACTCAAGCAGTAGTTCGAGTAGCGAGCGTGTATTCATATATTTCACAAGAACGCTAGGAACGGCATGCACGGCAATTGTGCCATCATCACCACTTTCCAGCGCGAAACCAATCTGCTCAAGTTGCTGACGATGCTCTTCGAGGCTTTCCAGTTGGTGTGGTGCGAGATCAAGCGTGATGGCCGTCAACAGATGTTGGGTGATGGGCGCGCGTGCTTTGAGTGTGGCAACCATGCGTTCCAACAAAATGCGTTCATGGGCGGCATGCTGGTCGATCAAATACATGCCATCCTCGCCCTCGGTGACGATATAGCTTTGCGAAAGCTGACCGACGACGCGCAAGCGCGGCAGGTGTGTTTGCTGTTTGGCGGGAGCAAAAAGCGTCTCTGTTTCATTAGAAGCATGCGGACGCGATGAATCGGTCCCTACGGGGGACGGACGCGATAAATCGGTCCCTACGGGGGACGGACGCGATAAATCGGTCCCGGCGAGAATGTTGGATGCCGTAGGGACCGATT
>DAICZM010000318.1 GCA_027311145.1 Ktedonobacterales bacterium | reverse complement strand
CTGACTGCATAGCACGTCCCACCATCTTTCTGAGCATCTCAGTTTTTCCATAACCGTATACAGGTGGGCGTTACAAGGGGACAATCCTCCACCACGTACTTCCAATACTATGAGAGCATTACTCTGTCTTCCGGCATCAAAGAGAAGATGAGCGTCGTGCGGAGTTCGCCTAAATGGGTAAGCATATGATTGCGCAGGCGGCCCTCCTGCATAAAACCAAGTCGCCGTGCGACGGCTGCGCTCCGCTCATTGCGCTCATCGCAGCGAATTTTTATCCGATTGGCGTGCAGGTGGGTAAAAGCATAGTCGACCAGCAGTTTGACGGCCTCTGTGACATATCCCTGACCCGTGGCAGAGGCGCGTACCCAATAGCCAATCTCAAAAGTGCCAGCCTCCCAATTCTGTGGTTGTAAGTTGCTGCACCCGACATATCTATGTGTAGCACAATCCCAAAGTCCAACAGAAAAGTCCTCGCGCAGCATCAATTGGGCCATCCAGCGAATAATAATGATCGTCATTTTTCCCAAGAGTCCGATTGACCTGGAAATTAATATGCAGCCCATCCACAAAAAGCTGGCGCGCTAATTCACGAGCACGTGAGCGGTCTGCAATATCCGTGGACCAGGATAACTCACAATGCGCTCGTTCAATAGCATCAAACTCGGCTCCTTGTACAACAGACAACTGCGCGTGCAGATTGGCAAGTTGCTGCTGCTCGGATGGTGTGAGCAACGCTTCCTGGTTGCGGTGATATTCCTCTCGCCATGAGGCATCAATACCAGTACCAGAGAGGTAGATCAACGCCCGCACGCGGGAAGGATAGGCGAGACAATAGGCAAGTGCCAGTGTAGCTCCCCAGGAATGCCCCAGGATAACCCACTGCGAGAGCTTCCAATGCTCACGCAAGGCATCTAGGTCCGCGACAGCCGTTGCCACGTCGTAGGGCGGACCTCCCGTAGATCGGCCACAGGCGCGTTGGTCATAGCGGTAAACTGTTACCAGATCATCAACCATCTCTGCTACAGGCGCAAGATAATCCCACAAGCCAGGCCCTCCATGACAACACACGAGTGCAGGCCCGTTCCCCTGATGTGCCGTCCAAAGTGAGCAGCCAGGAACGCTGACGACCTCATATTTCTGCATAAAGCAGCACTAACCTTTCTGAAAACTCAATGAATTAATTACCCCCATTGTTGCTACACAGCCTTATTTGCGCTAGTAACTCATCGAAGCGCTCGTAACGCTTGGGAAGTGCCAATGGCTTTCCCTCTTTACGTATGAGACGCGTCTGCTCGGTCCAGGTGAAAACAGGCTCAATAGCCTGAATTTCTTCCCAATAGATCATCTCAACTCGCTGGCCCTGCAATCGCTTGCGAATCTGGAGTAGTCCATATTCGCAGACCATCACCCGTCTACTTTTCTCTGCTGGGATACTCACAAACAGGAGAAAGAGTTCCAGCAGAAACAGCATGCTGGCGTCGACTAAAGACCGAAAAAGCATCAATTGTTCAGTAGATAATTGCCATTGTGGTGTTGAGAGTGGGTCCGCAGCGAGACTAGCACGGGGATGTTGGGCAGAAAGGGCAAGAACGTGTTGCCAATCGATGAGAGTGAGGATGATAAATACACAGAGTGCCAGGAATAAGATAATGGAGGAAAATGTGAGATAGCGTATTTCTCTTCTTGGAGCATGATAGAGGGCCAGAAGAGGGCCTAGTCCGTGGGCTTCTATCAGGGATTGATCCTCATGCGATATAATCAACTGTGTCATATCTTGATTTTGTGACATCGTAAATCCTATGGAATGTTTGCGTCCTTCACGCATCGACCGCTTTTTTGCCTCTCCACAAGCTTTTTCCCACACCATACCAGAAAAACTGTGCGTTTGCAAGAACCCGCATTCTGTAACATTTTCATTTGACTTGACACGGAACCAGGGAAGCCTCGCGAACCTTTTCCCTTTTTTGCAAGGAGGATACATCTGATGCTTGACATTTTTGACGCGTTGCGATTCACCGCTGAGGGGGGAAACATGAGGAAGTCGAGCAGGGGGGTAAAGGGCATGGATAGGATCATTGTGACTCAGCCGGGTCACAGCGAGATTGCATGCTCGACTTCCATATCTTCAGTGTACGAAACGCTACAACAAGCAAACATCAATATGCCATTTTGACTCAAAACATTTCAATGCATTTCATATTATCGCGCAAATAGTACGAGACGCGAACCATAACGCTGTTCGCGTCTCGTGGCGCACATTGCTCTTCACCTATACCCGCCGTCCCAGGCGCGGGATCAGCAGAAACGCAATCAGAACGCCCGCGACCAAGCCGCCCAGGTGATCTGTGATGCCGATGCCAGGGACCGAGAAGTCAAAGACGATATTGAGGCCAAGCCAGAAGACCCAGTTGCCAATCGCGCCACGCCCATACGAGCCGAGCGCACGCCAATTGACAACATAGAAGACGCCCAGCGCGCCAAAAACGCCAAAAATTGCCCCCGATGCTCCCGCCGCGACCGTATCTGGCGCACCCAGAAAATAGGTCGCGATGCCGCCTGCCAGGCCCGCACCCAGGTAGATGGCGAGATAACGCCATTTTCCGTAGAACGCTTCAATAGCACTACCAATAAAGAAGAGCGAAAGCATATTTAAGCCGACATGAAAAATGCTGAAATGCAGGAACATCGCAGTGAAGATACGCCAAATTTGCCCCTGCGCAACCAACAAGTTGTACTGCGCTCCCATGTTCACCAGCACACCAACATTAATATCCAGGCTACGGCTCATCACCACCATTATCAGATAAATGAAGACGTTGATGCCGACAATGATAGACGTCACTAAGTTGGGATAGCGGCTCAGTGCGAAGCGCGTGCGCACCATCTGGCGTTGCAATTGGCTTGGCGGCGTCCAACTTTGCTCTGCATCGCGGGTCTTGGGGACATCGGGAACACTGACTTTTTCCGCTGCCGGCATAGGTCGCTCGTTACTCTGTTCTGGCGTGGGAACAGGCACAACGGCACTATAGCCCGGCGTAGGACGTGGCTCTAACTGGGGGAAACAATTCTCAAAATGCGCGCCATACGAGAGACGAGCGGCACGCGCACGCGCCAGATTGGCATCATAATCCTGACCTTGAGCGCGCAACAGAAACGAGCGTAAGGCATACATATAGGCCACCCCCGGCTCCATAGCGATTGCCTTGTCGATAAACTCTAAAGCCCGATCATAGCGACGATTGAGCAGATCTAACAATGCCTGCGCGCACATACCCTCAGAGCCACCAGCGGGTTGAAGTTCCTGTACACGCTTACATGCTATGCGCACAATATCGTAATTGCCGAGCGCAAGGTTTGCCTCTGCCAGCCCCAGGTGAACCATCGAGTTATCAGGCTCAATTTGGGCCGCGTGCGCATACGCTATCGCAGCATCGCGAGCCTGTCCCCGAGCGAGAGCCTCTTTGCCACTCTCCAGGTATGTTTGTATCTCCGTCTGTGCTTCCACAACTATTACCTTCCCATATGGTAGACAACAAAGATCGCGAGTGCCAGCGTACCCACGACCATCACAAGGGCCAGAGGCCAACGACGCGCAAGGCTATGCGTATCAACAAAAGTGGTATTCTCTGCACGAAAGGAAGATGCCAGCGGCTTATAGAGTGGCGTAAAACACCAGCCAAACAGGAAACCCGCGAGCAAACCACCTACATGTGCATAGTTATCCACGTTCGCAATAAACACTCCTATCCCTAAGTTTAGTCCTATAATAAAGACGAGCCAGAGCAAGGCAAGCGCACCACCATTTCTAAAGGCATGACGATGCACCAACACAAACACACTATACGCACCCACCAGCCCAAAAATTGCCCCTGATGCTCCTACACTGATATCTTGCGGCATAAACATGCAGCTCGCCATGATACTAATAATACCTGTTATTAAATAAATGAGCAGAAAACGCATATGCCCAAACAAGCGTTCCAGGAAAACACCCAGCACCACAAAATTTAGCATGTTTAAGCCCACATGCAGTAGATTGACATGCAAGAAAATCGGCGTCACAAACCGCCAGTATTGCCCCTGCAAGATCAGGCTATTATCTTTCGCGCCGTAAGTAATTAGCACGGTGGCAAGGGCGTTATTCTCGTTGTCTTGCACACTAATCGCGTTCTGTACGATGTTCGTCATGATAGCATACATCGTATGCGCTCCCATCGCCAGAGCGACCTGATATGCCGTGAAACACCAGATAGCACTGGTAAGCAGCGCGATACTCCATGTCACCCATGAGATACGCGCCAGCCCACCCAATGAGCGATAGTGCCATAAGGCCATCTGATAGCTCTGACGCAGGTGATAGCGTCGTACACTGATTTTGTCCGCCTGATCGATGTGTGCAACCTTTCCACTGATGCCGTCCGCTGTATGCGCTTGTCTATATATACGTTTTAAGGTAAAAAATGTAGCAAGTCAGGTGTCAATACAGGCTGCTCGCCACGTGAGCAGCGAGAGCGAGACATCAAGCATGACACTTATTTTAGCATACCACTGCTGTGCAGAAATAGCGTAATGCCATTTAAGATAAACTGCAAGGCGAGAGCGGCCAGCAGAATACCAAGGATGCGCGAAAGCACCATAATGCCCGTGCGGCCAAAAATACGCACAAGATACAGGCTACTGCGCATCACAATCCAGGCAGTCAGTAACGCACTGGCGATTGCAGCAGCAACGGCAAGCAAATCCAGTGGATGGGTAGTTGCGGTATCGACATACAGGATCGTCGTGGCAATCGTGCCGGGGCCAGCGATCATGGGAATAGCGAGTGGGAAGATGCTTACATCCTCGCGGGTCATCGCCTCATCGGCCTCGGTCTGCGTCTCACGTGCCCCCGAGGGCCGCCCGAAGAGCATATCAACGGCAACGAGGAAGAGCAACGCGCCGCCAGCCATATCGAAGGCATATAATTGAATGCCGAGACGATCCAGCAAGAAACGTCCCACCACCGCGAAAAAGGCGATGATAATCGCACTGATGATCGTCGCCCGCGTGACAATGACCTTGCGCTGAGCATCATTCAAGTTAGCTGTCAAGCCAATCACAACGGGAGCGAGGCCAACGGGATCGATGATCGTAAAAAAGGTAACAAATGCGCTAATGATAAATGTTGGTTCCATCGGTCTTACAATCTTTTCAATGTTTCCATACAAGGGCTTGCACACAAAAATAGTGCGAGGTCATACCTAGCATAACCGCGCACTATTTTGTTCAGTTTTTAATAGCGTTCGCGGTACTCACGCTCACGGCGATAGCCACCATAGTAACGATGCCGCCGCCGCCAGGAAGGATAGGTCAGCATGTGCCAGAGGGCCACTACCACAACCGCACCTAATAGGGCTTTAATCAGCGGGATAGGCTGACCCGCAATCGTAAAATCACCAGGGATATTGACCTGTATCACGCTGGTCAAGAGCCAGATGCCAATCAGAGCCGCGATCACCGCCCCAACAATACCAAAAGGAAGCCGCCAGCCGATCAGAAATTCCGCCAACAGACCCACCACCGCCGCAATGACCAGGTAAATGATCGTACTCATGGTGATCGTCAGGTGCAAGGATGGAATAGTCATCACCGGCGTATCGGCAAGCCATGCAAAAATGGGTAGCGCAAACATAGCTGTCTCCTTCTCTGTGCTATCTTGCAACAGCAGAGCATTAATC
>DAICZM010000317.1 GCA_027311145.1 Ktedonobacterales bacterium | reverse complement strand
CGATTGATGACCTACGCACCTGCACCGATGTGCTGGCCGTCGCCTTCACCCATCCCGACTATCGTGCCTATCTAGACGGCTGCCAACGCGAGCAGCAGGTGATGCTCGGTTATTCCGATAGCAGCAAGGATGGTGGCATCCTAACCTCAGCCTGGGAACTCTATAATGCCCAGACGCGCCTGGCGGAGCTAGGCCGCCAGTATAACATCAACATCACGCTCTTCCATGGTCGTGGCGGAGCCATTGGGCGCGGCGGTGGCCCCATCTATGAGGCCATCCTCGGACAACCGCCGGGAACAGTCAACGGGCGTCTGCGCATCACTGAGCAAGGTGAGATGCTTTCCTTTAAGTATGGTCTGCATGACATTGCCATTCGCAATATGGAACTGGTGATTGCTGGCGTCGTGCAGGCCAGTTTGCCAACAACAGTACAGACAGATGCACAATTGCCCGCTAGCTGGCGTGAGGCCATGGAACAGCTTTCAGCTCGCGCCCATGCCAGCTATCGCCAGCTGATCTACGACACCCCCTCATTCATGCAATTCTTTGAGCAGGCTACGCCCATTCTTGAACTCGGCTGGCTCAACATCGGCTCACGTCCAGCACGCCGCACAAAAGGCCATGGCATCGAAGAACTGCGTGCAATCCCCTGGGTCTTCTCCTGGATGCAAAGCCGCTATGTTCTGCCTAGCTGGTACGGTGTGGGACACGCACTCAGCGACTATGTCAATGCCGATGCGGCACATCTCCCACTCCTACAGCAGATGTATCGCGAGTGGCCTTTCCTGCACGCCTTCCTGGATAATCTGCAAATGACGCTCTCCAAAGCCGATATGCACATTGCACAACATTATGCCACCCTGGTCGATGACCATGAGCTACGCCAACGCATGTCACAGGAGATTCAGGCCGAATATGAGCGCACGCGCACGATGGTGATTCGCATCGTCGGCGGCAAAGAGCTACTTGACAATACCAGTGTCTTACAAGAATCGATTCGACGGCGTAATCCCTATGTTGATCCGCTGAGCTACTTCCAAGTCACACTGCTACGGCGTTTGCGCGCTCTCGGTGGCCCGCTGATGCTCACACCCGAAGAGCAAGCACAGGCCGATGAAACCGCACACGAACGGGCCAGACTCACCTATGCCGTCCTATTAACCATCAATGGCATTGCGGCGGGTGTGCGCAATACCGGCTAGAAGTTCCCAGCACGCTATTAGTGAGCATCTCATCCGCAGGGCGTCTATACAAGTCCTACAAGGCATGATATGATGCACTATGAAGTAGTCTAGCGCGTAAGCACACTCACTGCGATTAGGGAAAGGCTGGTTAATCACAGTGCCACATTATTTTTCACGTGAAGAGGCTGAGGCTCTGCTACCACAAATTAGCAAAGTACTCGGCGCAATTCAGCAGGAGCGTCCGTCTTTACAAGCGGCTGAAGATGAGCTTGCCACCTTGCGCATGAAAGCGTTGGGCAATGGCCATCATCTGAGTGAGCGCATGACACATACACAGAAATCATTGGCGCGCCATACAGAGAAGCTAAACGAGCTGATTGCCACATTACAGACATTTGGTTGCGAACTCAAAGACCCCGACACAGGCCTGATAGATTTCCTCAGTCTGCGCGAGGGCCAGGAAATCTATCTCTGCTGGCGTTTAGGCGAAGATCGTATTCGCTACTGGCACTATCTACACACGGGTCTTGCAGGTCGCCAACCGCTCTAGAAATGTTGGATGCCGGAATGACTACAGTCAAAGACGTACTAGAACAGGGCATGCAACGCTTGATAACAGCCGGGACAGCAGAGCCAGAGACGCGCTCCGCCCGCCTGGATGCCCAGCTCTTACTCAGCCATATCACAGGCAATGAGCGCGCATTGCTCTATGCCTACCCAGAGCGCACAGTGAGTGACGAGCAGGCTGCAACTTTTTTTGCACTGATCGAGCGCAGACGACAGGGCGAGCCGCTGGCTTATCTAGTTGGGCAGAAAGAATTTTACGGGTTAGACCTGCTCGTAGATCAGCGCGTACTTATTCCGCGCCCAGAAACGGAATTATTGGTAGAGGCGGCATTACGTTTTGTGCGCGCGCGCCTGGACGCCGGCGAGCAACCTCTTGTTGCCGATATCGGCACAGGCAGTGGGGCCATTCCTATCGCCCTGGCCGTCACAGAGCCACGCCTGCCATTCCTCTATGCCTGTGATATCTCGGCTGCTGCCCTCGCCGTCGCACAGAAAAACTGCCAACGTCATCACGTTGAGCAACGCATACGCTTGCTTGAGGGTGATCTGTTGGCCGCCTTGCCCGAACCTGTCGATCTCTTGACCGCCAACCTGCCCTACGTGGGAACAGAGGAAATGAGCCTGCTGGCTCCCGATGTACGCGACTATGAACCACATCTCGCACTCTTTAGTGGGCCAAAGGGACTAGGACTATTGTACCGTTTTTTGGTTGAAGCCAGACAATCTGGTAAGCTGAAGCGCAGAGGTTGTATTCTCATCGAAATAGGATATCAGCAGAGGGTTGCCTTAATGCAGCTTATCGATGAACTCTGGCCCCACGCGGTTATCACCGCGCAACAAGATTATGCTGGCTGGGACCGTCTGTTACATATTTATCTATGATCGCGTGATAAACTATAAGCTTGTTATAACGACGTTTTCTTCAAGAGAAAATGCATGCACAAAAGCATGGGAAGCGGAACGTTACACTACTACAATGGCGTAAGAGCTTCCTTTCACATTAGGAATGATAGTATGATACAAGCATCACTTGTTCACGTATACGGAACACTTCTGCCTGTTGCTTTGCCAGATCTCGTCGTATTGCTTGCGGGCAGCATTTTTGCCTTTTTGCTGGCCTATTTCTGCACTTTTGGCGTAATTCGCCTCTGCAAACGGATGGGCTGGCTTGGCAAACACGAAGAAGGCAGAGCGCGCGATCAGGTTCCACGTTTAGGTGGCGTCGCTATCTATATAGGCTTTGTCGTTGCCTCGCTACTCTTTTATGTCGATGGAGCCATTCCGCAAAAAGAGATCACCAGCTATTGGCTTTTACTAGCTGGCTCGCTGCTGATCGTGCTGGTACATGCCTATGACGACGTGAAGGGACTCAAACCACGCACGAAACTGCTTGCCCAAACAGTTGCCGTCATCATCATTCTGGGACCAGGCTGGACGATCATCAATGGCGTCACACACTACCTATTTCACGGTGTCCTGCTCTTCGGCTTTAGCAACCCCTTTGGCGTTGCCATTTACCACAAAAATCTTCCCTGGTATTACGAGCCGGAGATCACGCTCTTCATCCATCAACCCGTGATTAGCTGGCTGGCCATTCCGGCCATTCTTTTCACCTGGTTCTGGATGGCAGGCATGATGAATACAGTCAACCTAATTGATGGCCTGGATGGGCTGGCAACGGGCGTGGTTGCCATCACGGGCCTGTTCATCACCATCATTAGCTGGACACTAGGCCAGCACAGTATCGCCATTCTCTCCGCCATCTTCACAGGAGCCACGTTAGGCTTCCTACCACATAACTGGAACCCTGCGAAAATCTACATGGGCGATAGCGGTTCTCAATTCCTCGGCCTCTGCCTCGCTGTCCTCTCGATCATCGGCGGCGCGAAGGTCGCACTGGCACTCATGATCCTCGGCATTCCCATCCTAGATGTCGCAGTTGTGATGATTAGCCGCGTCAGGCACGGGCAGCATCCTCTGCACTATGACAAGACACACTTGCATTATCGTCTACTAGCAACTGGATTGAGCGTGCGCCAAATCTGCTATCTCTTCTACGGCCTAACCATCCTCTTTGGCGTCCTCGCTCTACAATTGTCACGTGTCTATAAATTCGTTGGCCTGGGTCTCGTTGTCCTCGCCATGATCGCGCTGATCGCTTGGATTGACCATCATCAGCGACAACGTGGCCCGGATAGCAAACTTGCCGGGCCAGACCCTAAACCAAGACAGAACGGCGGGCAATCGACACCGCCAGCAGAGACACTGGTTGAATCGGCAAGCAGAAGTCTGAACAGCGAGCTGTCATAACGGCATTCTCACAGAGCGACAAGACGTGCAGATTCCTCGGTAAACATGCGCCTGAGGAAGTAGCCGGTATAGGATTGCTCCTGTGCGGCAACTTCCTCGGGCGTACCTTGCGCGACGATCTCGCCGCCGCGTTCGCCACCATCGGGACCCAGGTCAATCAGCCAATCCGCGCATTTAATCACGTCCAGGTTATGCTCAATCACTACCAGCGAGTTGCCCGCGTCCACCAAGCGTTGCAAGACCTGGAGCAGACGCTCGACATCGCCAAAGTGCAGGCCAGTCGTCGGCTCATCCAGAATGTACATCGTGCGGCCCGTGGCGCGGCGTGCCAACTCGGTTGCCAGTTTGACGCGCTGGGCCTCGCCACCGGAGAGCGTGGTCGCCGGCTGCCCCAGACGCATATAGCCCAAGCCCACATCGTTCAGTGTCTTCATTTTGTTATAAATGGATGGCACATTGGCAAAAAACTCGGTTGCCTCTTCAATCGTCATATTCAGTACGTCAGCAATGCTCTTGCCCTTATAGTAAATCTCCAATGCCTCGCGATTGTAGCGTTTGCCCTGGCAGATATCGCAAGGCACATAAACGTCGGGCAGGAAGTTCATCTCAATCTTGACGATACCCTCGCCCTTGCAGGCTTCGCAGCGTCCACCCTTCACATTGAAAGAGAAACGTCCGGGCAGATAGCCACGTATGCGCGCTTCTGGCACTTGCGCAAACAGTTCGCGAATACCCGTGAAAGCATTTGTGTAGGTGGCGGGATTAGAACGCGGCGTGCGTCCAATCGGCGACTGGTCGATCTCAATAACTTTATCCAGATATTCAAGTCCTTCGATAGCATCGTGTAATCCTGGTTTATCGTGAGAGCGAAAGAAGGCATGTGAGAGTTTGCGATAGAGGATATCCGTCACCAGCGTACTTTTGCCCGAACCGGAAACACCCGTGACCACCACAAACTTACCAAGCGGAACCTCGACAGTGATATTTTTGAGATTGTTCTCACGCGCACCCTTAATCAGCAGGTTCAAACCATTGCCTGCGCGGCGCGTCTGTGGTATCTCCACCTGTTTGCGGTGTGAGAGGTAATCGCCCGTCAGCGAATTGGTGTTCGCCACAATCTGCTCATAGGTTCCTTCCGCGACCACATAACCGCCATGTTCGCCCGCACCCGGGCCAATATCAATGATGTAGTCGGCGGCGCGCATGGTATCCTCGTCGTGTTCCACCACAAGCAACGTATTGCCCAAGTTGCGCAACCGGAGCAGTGTCTTAATCAGGCGATCATTATCACGCTGATGCAAGCCAATGCTTGGCTCATCGAGGATATAGAGGACACCCATCAAGCCAGAACCAATCTGCGTGGCGAGACGAATACGCTGTGCCTCTCCACCAGAGAGACTAGCAGCGGCGCGACCGAGCGTAAGATAGTCTAGACCCACATCGATCAAAAACTGGAGACGAGCGTGAATCTCTTTTAACACCTGTCGCCAAATGAAGCATTCACGCTCCGTCAACGCACTCAAGGCCAGTGTGCCGCTTGAGTCGATAGGCGTCAGCGGGTCTGGCAGCGTTTGCTCACGCTCCAGAGCCTCGGCAGCACGCTTTGCACTTTTCTTCTTGCCCGTGCCATTCGTAGGAGCAGACCCAACGCCGTTCAGT
>DAICZM010000316.1 GCA_027311145.1 Ktedonobacterales bacterium | reverse complement strand
CTCCTGTTCCATTAACAAAGGGCACGATTTTTAGGTAACATCTGGCGTTATGATCAGTAGAGGCGGAAAAATCTTGCAGAATCAATTGATGAAATTTTTACCGCTTAGAAAAAAGTGAATATGAAATTGATGCATAAAAATGTATGGATGTGCTATTGTTTGAGTGCGATGATGGTATCGCTGGTCCTGATACTAGCGGCATGTGGTGCGGGTAGCACAACAGGTTCACAGGGGAGTGGAACATCTGCAACTTCCACGCCGAGCGCGACAGTTGCGAGTGGTACGACACCCACTGTTCCCGCGACCGCGACAGCAGTTCCTGAAACAACAGTGCCTTTAACAGCTATTCGTATGCTGGATCAGACGAATGGATGGGCTTTGACAAAAAACTCGATTTTGAAAACGAGTGATGGTGGGCAAACCTGGCACGATATCACACCTTCCGGTTTCCAGTTGAACGCGCAAAGTACAGGCGATTTTATGAATGACACCTATGTCTGGGTTGCCACCTTGCAAGGATCGACTGTGACCGTGTTGCGCACCAGTGATGGCGGTTCAAACTGGCAAAGCGCAACTTTTAGCACGCAGCAGCAAGGCGTAGATCGTCCGCATTTTATTAACACAAGCGATGGCTGGATTGCCACGGTGACAGCGCAGGGCATGTATCATGAAGATGAGGAGATCTACCAGACAACAAATGGCGGTCAGAACTGGACGTTAGTAGCAAGTACAGCCAATGCTGCTAGTGGTCTACCTACTGGCGGCAATAAGACGGGCATCTCATTCATGAATACGACGACTGGTTGGGCTACCGCTGATATTCCGGCTATCTATAGCTGGCTCTACAAAACGACTGATGGCGGAAAAACCTGGCATAATCAGGCGTTGACTGCTCCTAGTGGAGTGACGAATGTGGGTGAATTTGTCACTACGCCACCCGTCTTTTTCGGCACGACCGGTATCATGCCAGTGCAACTCTTTGCAAGTGGGCATAGTGGCGTTGATCTCTATGTTACCCATGATGGCGGTCAGAGTTGGACACCGACGCAATTTACCAGCATTACCAGCCAAAATGTGTACGTGGTGGATTTACAGCATGCGTGGGCTACCGCTACTACGACTTCTAACTCAACGATTGTATACGCCACCAGCAATGCCGGTCAGAGTTGGCAACAGGTCTCTACCCTCGCGCAACCTGTCGGTTCATTGAGTTTCATTGACAATCTGCACGGCTGGGCTATTGGTCAAGCCTCTTCTTCAACGCCGCTACTGTGGAGTACCAGCGACGGTGGTCACAGCTGGCAAAGTATCACCTATCGTATCGTGCGCTAATAGTGAAAAAATCTCTTGCTTCGTGCAGAGTTGATTTTCCGAACAGGATAAAGAGGAATGTTTATATCAGCCAGATAACATTCCTCTTTATCCTGTTCTGGTTACGCTACCTTGCCTTGGATTTATAGAAGCGTTATCTAGTTCTTTACATCTCTTCATAGCTGCTGCTTGACCTGGGGAAATGAGAGAAGCTCAGCTTTCAGCAATGCCTTTCGTATGTTTCTTGACTCTATAGAAATGGGGCAACATCAATTTCCGTTACTTACTTTTTTCGGAGTTACAATGGAATCCCATTCCATTTCGGAGTTACGCTGGAATGCTCAAATAGCACATTGAAGAGGGTGGCAGAGGCGTATGGGAGTCGAACCCACCGGGAACCGCGCCGAGCGACCCCCCAGCCGTTTTGAAGACGGTGAGGCCCACCGGGACCCCTACACCTCCATGCACTGTACTGTGACGTATTTTGCCACGTCTTGCCCCGCTTGTCAAGCCAGTTCGCGAATACGTTGCACATTGACCTCGGTCAGATCATGCACCATCAGTTCCGCTTTACGCAATTCTGGCAGGTCTCGTTGACCTGCGACAGCAAGCGCGTACATCCCGCCAGCGTGCGCCGCCTGAATGCCCGCGACGGCATCTTCGATGACCAGACAGTGATGTGGCTCGACCTGTAGCAGTTCGGCTGCTTTGAGAAAAATATCGGGGGCAGGCTTGCCATGCGGCACGGTCTCGCCGGACACAAAAACGGAGAGGAAACGCTGTAGCCCTAAAACTCCACTGATCAGGTAAATATTAGCAATGGGCGTGGATGTGCCGAGTGCCTGCTGATAACCCGCCTCGTGGAGCGCGCTCATCAGTTCTATCGCGCCGGGTAAGGCATGTGCGACATCGCGCACGTATTCGCGAAAATAGGCCTCTTTGCGCTCCGCCAATGCACGTGAGTATTCAGGCGTGACGTCACCGAATAGTGTTGGCATGATTGCGTCGTTGCGTTTGCCAAACGTCGCCCAAAATTGCTCATCTGTATAAGGAATGCCCTCTTCTTTAGCGAGGCGATGCCATGCTCGTCGATGCTCATCCGCGCTGTCAAGGATCACGCCATCGAGGTCCCAAATAACTGCTTGTATCGTGTTTGCCATGCTTACTACCTGCTCCTGCTATTTTTCTTCATCATATCACAGGCTGTGGAAGATAGACGCTTTCTCTTGACCATGATAGAATGTGCGCAAGTTAAGCGCATGATATTTACTCTGGTTTGACTCTGGAAGGATGTTTGGTATGAGCTATCGTCAGTTTTTCCATGAAGAGATTGAAACGCTTCCCAAAGCCCAATTGCAAAAAATGCAATTGGAGCGCTTGCAAGCAATTGTGGAGCGTGCCTATACACATAATCCATTTTATCGGGAACTCTATGATGAGGCGGGTGTGAAGCCGTCAGATATTCGGTATTTGGAAGATATCCGCAAAATACCATTGCTTGAAAAAAAGACCGTGCGTGCCGCCTATCCCTATGGGATGGCTTTAGTCAAGCCTGGTGGTGCTGGTGGAGCAGTAGAGGTCCATGCCACCAGTGGTACAACGGGCAAGAGTGTGCCGGTCTTTGCGACAAAAAAGGATATTCAGTATTGGGCGGACCTGAATGCACGTGAATTGTGGATGACGGGGATGCGTCCGGGCGATATTTTAATGAACTGTTACGGCTATGGGATGGCAACAGGTGGCTTTGGCTTTCATTATGGGGCGATGGCGATGGATGTGATGGCGATTCCAATGGGGTCTGATGCGCGCCAGTATGAGCGCATGCTCGATTTCATTGTCGATTTTGGTGTGACTGCACTCTGTATGACGCCTTCGGTTGGTCTCTATGTGGGAGGAAAGGCGCGTGAGCGTGGGATCAACTTCGCGGAAACAAAGCTTAAAATTGGTTTGTTTGGAGCGGAACCCTGGCCCTGGGAGACGCGCCTCAAATTAGAGGAATTGTTTGGTATCACCGCGTATGATGAATTCGGCATGACCGAGTTTCTTGGACCGGGCATGACCTGTGAGTGTTACGTGCGTGACGGTATGCATGCCTGGGCTGATGCTTTCCTCGTCGAATGTATCGATCCAGAGACGGGTGAGCCGGTTGAGGAAGGGCAAGACGGTGAACTAGTCTGGACGTGGTTAGCGGCAGATGGTACGGCGATGATTCGCTATCGCAGCCGTGACCTCTCGCGCACCTGGTGGGAGGAACGTTGCGTCTGTGGACGCACGCATCCCAAAATAGCGGCGATCAAGGGACGGAGTGACGATGCAGTTTCTATTCGTGGCTTGATCGTTTTCCCCAGCCAAGTAGAGGCGGCATTAGTGAAATTTCCTGAGACGGGGGCGAATTTCCGTATTATTGTGGACAAGCGTGATGGGCTGGATACGTTCGACCTCAAAGTTGAGGTGAAAGAGGCTAGGTTGCTGACGAATGTTGAGCGTGTGCAGCAGGTCAGTCGTGAAATGGCAGAGGCGGTCAAGGCGATTACGGGCAACTCGCCAAAAGTGGAATTGGTGGCTGCCGATACATTGCCGCGTGTGAGTGGTGGAGAAGCGAAAACTGCTAGTGCGCGGGTAGAAGACCGACGGAAGCAATAATGACGAAAGCAACAATAAAGAGTAAATAGTGACAGGGGAGCCATGATAGTGTATAATAGCGAACCTGGAAAGACAATCACAGGAAACGTACATTCGTGTAATAATGTGTTGTTACTGGCAGAGAGACAGAGAACATGACCACGACGAATATTCCACGCGGAAAATATCACATATGGACAGTTGGTTGCCAAATGAATCAAGCTGACTCACAGCGCATCCAGACGATGCTGGATGAATTGGGCTGGGAAGAAACAAGTATGGATCAGGCAAACCTCGTGGTCCTCAATACCTGTAGTGTCCGTCAAGCTCCTGAAGAGAAAGCGCATAATTTGTTGGCCAGGCTCAGACATGAGAAGGCCGAGCGCCGTGATCTGTTGGTGACGCTGATGGGCTGTATGATTGGCAGTCAGAAGACGATTGATGAACTAAGTAAGCGGTATCCGCACATCGATTTGTTTATGAAAGTGGAGCAGGCCGATATCCTGCCGCATTTTCTTGAGGAACGTTGGACGCCTATCTCTGGTGCGGGCTGCCTGGATATCGATTTTCTGCCCCCAACGGCTGAAGAGAATGAGGTAATAGATGTGGTAGAGCCTGTTGGCATGGGCGCCCACTCCTTCCCAACGTTCGCAACTTCAACCAATCGTAGCGGGAAACGCACGGTTCTGCCGATGTCCATTACTCCCAAACCAAGCGAGCGTATCGCTCATTACCCCACAAAAATAGAACCTGGCAGGGCTGAGCCGACTGCGTGGTTGCCAATCGTGCTTGGCTGTAACAAGGTTTGTACCTATTGCATTGTGCCTTATCGGCGTGGACGCGAGCGCAGTCGCCCGATTGACGAATTGATGATTGAGGCACGTGGGCTGGTGAATAAAGGGGCACGTGAGCTGACGTTGCTGGGTCAGACGGTCGAGGCATATGGTCTGGACCTGCCAGAGCAGCCAAACTTGGCGGACCTGATGACGAGCCTGAGTGAGATAGATGGCCTGGCGCGCATACGCTTTATGACATCTTATCCGCGCCATATGACGGATAGTATGATAGAACGAATGGCATGCTTGCCGAAAGTGTGTGAGCATTTGAATATTCCGGTGCAGGCAGGCGATAATAACGTTTTGAAACGGATGAAACGTGGCTATACTGTAGAGGAGTATAGTGAACGTATTGAACGTGTACGCGCATTGTGGCCCAACATTTCGCTCTCGACCGATGTTATTGTTGGATTCTGTGGCGAAACGGAAGAAGAGTTCCAGCATACGATAGACTTGTTGGAGCGCATCCGCTTTGATGTGGTTCACGTGGCAGCTTATTCAGTCCGTCCTGGCACAGTGGCTGCTCGTTGGGAAGATGATGTGCCACTGGCGGAAAAAAAGCGGCGTTTGCATGTAGTAGAGGAAGTGCAGGCGCGCATTGCGCTTGAGCTAAATCAGGTCTACGTGGGCAATACGGAGGAAGTATTGATCGAAGAAGCGAATAGCACACATGGACGGCACCAATGGAAGGGGCGAAATCGCGCAAACAAATTGGTGTTTTTCCCGCAGCCGGAAGATGGTGAAGTGTTGGGGAGCAGTGCCATACACTCTGGCGATCTGGTCAAGGTCCAGATTGAAAAGGTGACCGCTTGGTCGTTACAGGGTTGCGTGGTTGCGGTATAATAGGCACACTATCAGTTAAGACATCTATGTGATGTTGGAGGAGGCGTTTTATGTCGCAAGCCCTATCGGCTGAAGAAAAAATGCGCTTGAAAAAACAGTGGACTGATCTGGCA
>DAICZM010000315.1 GCA_027311145.1 Ktedonobacterales bacterium | reverse complement strand
CTAATCTTAATTATACCTACCATATTACTGTCTACTATGACAATATGGCTCAACACATTCCAGTCAACATCAGCGGCTCTAACTAAGCCGCTGGTGACTCTCTCTTAGGGGGCCAAGCATGCTCGGTATCAATCCGTCGATCATTCTGTTATTCTGTATCCTCTTCATTGCTCTGGGTATCTACAATATCCTGCTAGGACAGCGACGTAGACGCCAACAGGCAAATCAGATCATACAGAAACAACCCTGGTACAAACAGATCAATATTCTCACTGGCATTGAGTATATTCTGCTCTCGGTCGCTTTCTTGCTGAATATTGGTATCTCCTCACACTGGCTACCAGCTAGCCTGAACGCTGTCGTCGTGCCTTTTTATCTGATTGTCATCATCGCCTCAGGCCTGTTAGCAGGCATGGTTATCTTTCAGGGTATTAGAAATGTACGCCGCCGTCCATCAGTCATCCAAGCAACCGCCGCGGCCAGCGTGAGCAGCGCGAATAATATGGATGAGGTCGAGCCGCAAGAACAGACAAGAAATGCGCAGAAACGCCGCGAACACAGACGCAAAGTCACGCTCAATCGCCGCCGTCGTGCAGGCAAGGCATAAGCGCACTACAGGCCTTCGAGTAGCAGTTGCTGCTCATTCAGTCCTTTTTGCGCATCGAATGCTACCTTGCTCTGCACAATTCGACACATTGCCTGTTGCCCGCTACCTGTTGGAGCAACGCTATCCGTCAGCGTGATACCATCGAGCAGTTGCAAGGCTGGATTAAGCGGCACAGTCACACAATGCTTGACTTGCAAACGTTGTTGTTGTGCAAGCAAAAAAGCAGCTTTCTGGCTACACTGTGTAGTCGTCTGCAATTTCTGATCCACGTGATAGAGGATGCGTTCCAGCCCAACCAGATGCATATGTGGCGCGTCATATGTCTCCGCACTCGTTAACGCGCCTATCATCCCACCAGCAGGCGGTTTGCCATTGACAATCACATGGTTAGCACGCTGATCTTCGCTGCCGAATGTCACCATCTCTATTTCCGGTTGATAGCCCCAGACTGAGGGATCACTCCCCGCTAGCTCTCGAAACTGCATCACCTCGTTCTGGTCAAGAAAGTACTCTAGCGCATAGATTGAGCAAAGTTCATCAAGAGCATGACGATAGGTTTGCCCCGCCTGTAACACGAAAGCGGTTATAAGCTCGCTCATCTGGGCCGTTGTAGGCAATTGCATACCAAAGAGACCGGCCCTTGCGCAGATCTCCGCCACCAGATAACTGACGGTCTGATTAGTCCAAGTAATCTGATAACGTGACACGCTATCCAGGTTGCGCGAGAGGTCCAACGCAAGGATATGTAAACAATTGGTATCAGGCGTGCGCACACATTGGAGTAGTGCTATGTGATACATGCCAGTTTTCACACTATCGCTGATGGTAGGAGGTGAGCCTGCTAGATACCCTTCACTCAATACCAGCGTAGCATTCAAAGCAAATGGGGCATAGAGGCTTCCGGTTGCGATATAGCTATCATAAACACCATTGGCATTATCAAGCACGACCTCCAGATGAGCCGTCTTACCAACCTGTTCATGGCGTTGATAGGACAGAACCGAGGCCGATACATTGAGAAATTGACTGCTATTCGTCGTCTGAAAAGCAAGCGCACTAAAGATCACGGCCATTGAGATCAGGTAATAGCGTGCGCCCGCCGTGCCGCTAACAGGTGTCATCAGTTTGAAAGCAGATGCCCCATAACCGACAGTCATGTCCGGCACAATCACACCATTTGACCAGTGAACAAGGTCAGCAGACTGTCTGAGACGTGGATAACTATAGATCGTGCCAGTCATTGCGCCAGAGTCGCTTTCAATGCAGGTCAAGGTATAGAGACCGTCAGCAAACGAGATGCGTGGTGCGACGCGCCCAATAGCAGCAATGGTTGAAGGCGCAATCACACTGCTACTACTCCAAACATGAGTGGATGGATTATAAACACACGAGAACAGTGTATAACCATCCGAGTAGACAATGGTATAGGTCGTTCCTGTCCAGACTGGCGCAAGGCCCATGCCATACGTAATTGTGGGCAATGTCCAGCTTGTCAGGGCTGACCAGGAACCACTTGCATAGAAGGAGACACCCACCGCCTCACCGCCGCTCACATCATACAGAAAAAAGACATCATTATTGCCCGCGCTGCCGATGCCTTTAAGCAGCCCGCCTCCCGGGGGAACTAGCACGCTCACCGGGCCACTCCAGGTCACCCCATTATCTGCCGAAGCCCAGACCCAGAGATCACTTCCTCCCGTGCCACGTTGGGCAAAGGCCCGCAAAACACCCGCGGAGTTAGAAAGCGCACACCCACCATCCTGAAACATCAAACCAGCCGCCCCTGGCAACGAGGTCCAGTTTGTCCACTGCACAACCTGCGTGGGATCAGTAATACGTTGCACCTGGAAGTTGGTAGCAAAGCCTGTGCCGCCACGAGTAACCTGCACACGCACGATGCTGTTATCAGCAGCAATACAAACATCATTCCAGGCGTCAGCCGTGCCAGGAGATTGATAGGTCGCATAGTGAATAACGTGATCTTCAATAGTTAAGGTGAGCGAAGGGCAACGTGAGGAAGCATTGAGCGCATTGAGGAGCGCACTATCGATTGCGCGAACCATTGTGAAGAACCTTTCTGCGGGAGAGAACGAAGAATGGGTAGAGGGAAAGCAACAGAGAAGTATCACTCTTCTCTTCATTATACAGCCTGTCTGCTTACCTGACAAGAGGAGGTAAATTCCACACCCCTATAGAAACACTTTGGAGACTGAAACGCTTACACATTATCCTACGTACCAACCCTGACACAAAGAAGATTTCGCCACATTCATACTACCTGAGAGCGCGGAAGAAAACATTTTAGCTCTATCTGCCCTCAAAACACGTATTAAACAAACGCATCATCCGTTCAAACAACCTATACATCTGATTTCTGCACTTCTTTTTCTTTGTGAGATTATATAGATCATTTGAGAAGGTTCTGTGATAGACATATGTGATACTGGAAAGAGATAAAGAGGTAAATATATTATGCCAGAGAAACAAAACACGAATCTACTCACAATTCCTACTACTTCACATGTTGTGGCAGAAGTAGAGAAAACGCCCACGCTACCACCTAAGCAGTGGTGGCCCGAACAAGCGTGGGATATGGTGAAACACTACCCTATTCCTAGTGGGGCGATCGTACTGATGGCAGCGAGCCTTATATTCTGGCTGACTGGCTATGGTATGATTGCAAACTGGATACTGCTTGCAGTCATACTCCTAGGGGGCGTGCCACTGCTATGGGAAACCGTACAACATTTCCTACACAAGGAATTTGGGGTCGATGTGATCGCTATTTTAGCGATTGCAGGCTCAGTTATCTTGGGGCAATATCTGGCAGGCGCACTGGTCGTCTTGATGCTCTCCGCCGTGCAAGCTCTTCGCTCTCAGCACTCGCTGACCGCGCTCCGCGTATTGCGCATATCTGGCAGGGAGAGGAACTGGTCAACATTCCGGCTGACCAGGTCGAAGTCGACATGGAGATCGTCGTCAAACCGGGTGAATTGATCCCCGTCGATGGCGTCATCACCTCTGGTTCTGCGAGCCTAAGCGAAGCAGACCTGACGGGCGAACCTGTACCAGTCCGCAAAGCCCCTGGGATGCTTGTTCTTTCTGGAAGTGTTAACCTGGACGGTGTTCTGAAAATTCGTGCTAGCAAACGGAGTGTAGAGAGTAAATATGCACAAATTGTTCGCCTTGTAGAGGAAGCGCAGACACAGAAAGCACCAATCCACCGTCTAGCAGATCGCTATAGTATCGGTTTCACCCTTGTAGCAGTGGGCTTGGCCGGCCTGACCTGGGCCTTATTCGGCGATAGCATCTACGCGTTGGCGGTGCTGGTCGTCGCCTCTCCCTGTCCGCTGATCTTAGCCACGCCAATTGCCATTATATCTGGCATCGATCTCGCCGCACGCAATGGCATTATCATCAAGAGCGGTGGGGCCATTGAACAACTAGGCGAAGTGACGGTCGTCGTCTTTGATAAGACTGGGACGCTCACGTTGGGCATCCCCAAAGTAACCACCATCGTCCTCGCACAGCAGGCTGAACAAGCCAATGCCGTAGTGGGCACAGACGAGCCTATCCACAGTCCCTCCCTATATGACGAAAACGAGCTGCTACGCTTTGCCGCCTCGGTTGAACAACTCTCAGCGCACATCCTGGCACGCTCCGTCGTAGAAGCCGCCCAGGAACGCGCCTTATCCCTCAGTTCAGCCAGCGATTTCGAGGAAATCTTCGGCAAAGGTGTCCACGGACGTGTGCCAGTACTCACTGAAAAGCCCGTGGTCGAGGAGCAAGGCTCAAAAAATGATGTGGAAGTCGCGGTTGGCAATCGCACCTTCATGCAGCACCTTGCAATTACTGTACCAGATTTCTTCCTTTCCGAACGTGAGAGGCGCGTCGAGCTTGGTCAAATCTGTAGCTTCATTGCCGTGCAGAAACAGGTCGAGGGACTTCTGGTTCTCGAAGATGTGCCACGCCCAGAACTTTCACGCCTTTCAACCGATTTGCGTGCCCTAGGGATCAAAGAAACGATTCTGCTAACGGGCGATGGCGATGTGGTAGCACAACAGATTGGCAAGATCGCACAAGTAGACCGCGTGATCTCGCGTTGCCTGCCGGAAGATAAGGTGCGCATCGTCAAGGAACTTGAGCAGCAAGGGCAACGTGTCCTGATGGTGGGCGATGGTATTAACGATGCGCCCGCGCTAGCCAGTGCCACAGTTGGCATGGCACTCGGCACACAAGGTTTAACCGCCGCCGCTTCAGCCGCCGATAGCGTGCTGCTTTCAACAGATATCCTGCGTGTCGTGCGAGCGGTCCGTCTGGGTCGCCATGTCATGCGTGTTGCCTTGCAGGGCATCTGGGTCGGCATGGGACTAAGTGTGATTGCCATGATCTTCGCGGCCCTCGGCTTCATTAGCCCAGCCGCTGGAGCTCTTTTGCAGGAAGCTTTTGATGTGATTGTCATCCTGAATGCTCTACGGGCAGGCAGGATCACATTCTAAGAGAGTATGTCATACCCAAAAAAGGTGTGGTCATCATGCCCAACGACGCTAGCGCGTCTACTGGACCAGTCAGGGCATGAAAAAAGGAGACAATTATGAACAAAACTGAAACCAATCTACAAGAAGCCATCACCGGCGAAGCGCGCGCACGCCTAAAATACACTGCATTCGCAATGCAGGCAATGCAGGAAGGTCATCCCGAAGTTGCGCAACTGTTCTTGGAAGCAGCAGGGGCCGAAACGATTCATGGCATCAGCCATCTGCGGGCCGCCGGCGAGATTGCCTCAACACTAAAACACCTGGACGAGGCTGCCAATGGCGAAGATGACGAAATTGAAGAGATGTATCCCCGCTTCATTCGTGAAGCTGAGGCGGAGCAACGCACTGACGCAGCCGCCAGCTTCCGCCTGGCCCTGGAACGCGAAAGACATCATCGCAGCATGTTCAAAGAGGCCTTTCAAGCGTTCAAAGCGTAAGTTGGATTGCGTTCATCTGCATGCATTATGCGCAGATAAAAGCAAATTTTGACTACAAGGCAGAGAGCGAAGGACGAGAGACAGATGCAAAGTCAGCAAGAGCATGTTATGCGCGGCCTCAGCACACAGGAAGTAGAAGAACTGCGTGCGCAGGGG
>DAICZM010000314.1 GCA_027311145.1 Ktedonobacterales bacterium | reverse complement strand
TGCTATCTCCGTCGGCATGGTGTACGGATTCGCCTGCATGAACAGATGGACATGGTCAGGCTGAATAGCCACCTCTACCACGGTCCATCCGTTTTCCTCTGCAACCTGCTCAATAATCTGCTTGAAGCGATCATGGATAGGCCCGACCAGCACCTTGCGCCGTCGCTTCGGACAGAAGATGATGTGGTACAGAATATGGTGAACAGCGTGCTGTTCGTGAATATAGTTCTCATCCATGTAGACTAGTATAGTCGAAAATACACGGTTTGTCAACAGTTTACCCCGCCAGGAGTCCCCGCAAAGGAACGCTCATTCATCCCCTGCTTGAAAGACAGGGGCTTTCTGAGCCGTGTGATGTAAATATTTGCGTCCAGTCGTGGAAAGCATGTCACAGTTGATCTGCTGCACATCAATTGGCATCTGCCCAACTGACTGACAGGCATCGACGAGATAGAGGATGCCGGCTGCACGTGCGACATTTCCTATAGCCGAAACGGGCTGTACCAGACCACCGTTAGTGGGAGCATGTGTGATGGCGATCAGCTTAACGCGTTCATCAATGGCATTTTTTAGCGCATCAAGCGAAACCTGTCCATTAGTATCGTTCGGGAGTACTTCAACAACGGCTCCTGTTTTCTGCGCGATTTGCAGGAAGGCGATATAGTTGCTGGCATATTCAGACTGGGCTGTAAGGATGCGGTCGCCCGGCTTAAAAGGGATAGCGTAGCAGGCCATATCCCAGGCACGGGTGGCATTCTCGACAACCGCGATCTCGTCGCGTGAGCAATGGAGCAACGCGGCGGCAGCATCATAGGTATGTTCTAATGCATCGTGTACTCGTGCTGCCGCTTCATAGCCGCCAATCTGTGCTTCTAATTGCAGGTGTGCGATGGTGGCATCCAGTACGGGCTGAGGCATAAGCGATGCGCCTGCGTTATTGAAGTGCAGAACATTCGCACAACCGGGCGTTTCGTGGCGTGCGCGCTCAAGGTCAAAAGGCATGTTCGTGTAACTTCCTTGTCGTAGTGTGGTGGCAAACACGACGGGGAGCAATTTACGTTAGCTCCCCGCCGTGTCAATAGAGTCTCTGCAAGGTATTATAGCATGAAGTTGCTGATTAGTTGGTTGGAACGACGACGCGCCCGTGTCCAGTTGGAGGCATATTTGGTCCACTACCGACATAGCGTATTGCCGTGCCGATGGCGGTCACTTCCATCCATTCGTTATTGTGTAGGAATTCGACCTTGATATCGACGCCAATCACGCCGTCCGCGCCAAGTTGGTCGGCCTCAAACTGCATGCGTGCAAGGGCTAACTCGCGAGCCTGATACATCAGTTGTGAATACTCTTTGAGTTCACCCTGGAAATTGCCCTTGATGCCAGCTAGCCAGTTGCGCACCATGCCCATCGAATAGATGCAGTTGCCCAGAACCAGTCCCATTGGTTGATAGCCTTTATCAACGACCAGCCAGAACTCCTGTCCGCTCAGATCGGAGGTAAAGGCGCGTCCACGATAGCCTGGTTTAATGTCCATTGGATTGCGTGGATCTGCCATGATTGTGTTGCCTCGCTTTCGTCTATTTAGGATATTGTACAAGGTCGCAGTATGTATACGTTAGAATAGACGATAAGCTTAGTGGTGTCAATGACGCTGGGTATATATTTTCTAGAGCAGTTTTGTAGGTGTGATGCGCATGGCCTGAGAATACATGCCTGCCATGACTTCTGCTGTCCAACCCATGCTCTGCATGCGAGGCAGATACTTCTGGAGGTAGGCCTCGTTCATCAGTTGGCGGGTTGGCGTGTCCAGCAGTTCAGCAGTTCCCTCAATGGTAATCGGGTCGCTACCATCTTTGCTGTTATCGACGGCAAGCAGGACATTGGCATTGTGGGATAGGTTGCGTATTTTCTGGTTTTTTGGCTTGCTGAAGATCAGAAAATGCTCGCCATCCCAGAGGTACCAGACCACGACGGCGTGGGGTTTGCCATCAGGGCGCACGCTATTGAGCCAGATTACAGCGTCCGTGCGCAAACGCTCGTCGATATGGGCCTGCCTTGCATTACTGAGATCAAGAAACATACAAACTCCTTGTGGTTGAACAAAAAATCAGGCGGTCTTCAAGTTGCGACCTTCCAGGAAAGTCAGGGAGGTCCAAGAACGATGGCTAAGCGTAGTCCCATGCCATCTGGCGTAGCAGTTGCTGCAAGGCCAGCGAGGCACGTTGAAAGAGTTCAGGGCCACTAAAGCCCTGGAAGCGTTGTGCACTGGCAAGATGCGGTTCCAGCGAGAAAAAGCCATCATAACCATCTTGCCGCAGTCGGTGCAATAGTTCAGGCCAGCGCGAATTGCCCTCACCTGCCGGAACAACCGTGCCATCGGCTTGCGCATCCTTGACATGCACATACGTTAGCCAGGGACGTAGCGCAGCATAACCATCGGGATAGGGCGTTTGCTGGCATTGAATAAAATTGGCGGTATCAAACGCGGCACGCAGATTTGGCTGGTTGATCTGCTCATGCAAGTCAACGCAGCGCGCAATTGTATCACCGTAGATATCTTTTTCATTCTCGTGCAAGAGAATAATGTTCGCTTCCGTGGCACGGCGCGTCATCTCTGTCAATCGCCTGATCACTTCGTCACGCCAGAGCGTGGGCGACTGGGATGGCTGAGTTGCTGGCGGATAGAATGAAAACATGCGAATAAATGGCGTTTGGAAGGCATGGGCAAGGGCAAGAGCGCGCTCAAAATGTTTCAAATACGCCTCGAAAGGTGTATCAATCGGCACCTTGCCAATCGGAGAGGCAATTGCCGCGACATGCATATCCTGTTCATCCAAGGTCTGTTTTATCTGCTGTACTTGCTCATCACTGAGATCAAGCACGTTGATGCCCCAGACACCGCGCAGGTCGATATAGCGAATATGTTCGCGCTGTAAGATGGCGATCTGCTCATGCAGGTCGGGTGAAATTTCGTCAGCGAAGGCGGAAAGACGAATCATGAGAGTGTGACTTCCTTTCCAGTACGAGCCGATTCATAGATGGCAAGGATGATTTCGACGGGATGGCGAGCGGAAACACCATCAACCAGGGGCGTACCATCTTCGCGAATGGCGCGTATCATATCAGCAAACTGTAAGGCGTGACTATTCGTCGAAAGTGCCGCAGGATTGTTCGCTGCCGATGCCTCAGCTTTCTCCGCTTTAGCGGCTTTCCCGCTCCCGCCATAATCGCCCATCGCCTCTTTGTCGTCGCGGGCCAGATGAAGATAGCCAAGCTCATCAGCTTCAATGCTCGCCGAACCTTTATCGCCATAAATCTCAATGCGCGTGCCCGTACCAGGGTACGCGCCCGTGGTCGCGGCAATCGTGCCAAGCGCACCATTGGCAAAACGCAGCACCGCCACCGCCACATCTTCGCTCTCCATACGATGTACGCGTGTATCGGTATAGGCATAGATGCTCTTCACCTTGCCCATCAGCCATTGCAGCACATCAATCGAATGGATGGACTGGTTCATAAGAACACCGCCACCATCAAATTGCCAGGTGCCACGCCAGGCTCCACTATCATAGTAGCCCTGTGAACGCCACCAGGGAATGAGCGCATTGCCCATGACAAGTTTGCCAAATGCCTGTTCCGCTACCAATGCATGCACCTGTTGATTGGCAGCGTCAAAACGATGCTGACTAATGACCGCCAGTTTCACCAGCTGCTCTTTCTGCACGTGTAGCATTTCATCCATCGCGGCGCGGCGAATTTCCATTGGCTTTTCAACGACCACGTGCCGCCCGGAGCGCATCGCCATACAGGCATGTTCGCCATGCATACCACTCGGCGTGCAGATAGTGACGATATCCAGTTGCTCCTTATCAAGCATGGCCTGAATATCCGTATACCCATGGATGCCATAGGTATCCACTATCTTCTCTACGCGTTCTGGTATAACATCCGCTACAGCAACTAGTTCCGCATCTGGCAAGCTCCTAATCGCCTTTGCATGTGTCGGAGCGATGACCCCCGCTCCAATAATGCCGAAACGCATCTTCTCTGTCACGTTTATAGCTCCTTTCATACAATCATTGTGATCTAACCTTTGACACCGCCCGCTGTCAATCCTCCAATCAGGTAACGCTGGAAAATCATATAGAGGATAACGACTGGTAACGCACTGATCACCGCTGCTCCCATGAGTTGACCATAGAGAGGGATTGCACCGCCCTCCTGAGCTGAACTAAAGACTTGCAATTGTACAGCAAGCGTTCTGGTTGCCGGTGAGGTCAACACGCTGGCAAAAAGCACATCGTTCCATCCCGTCAGGAAGGAAAAGACAACGGCAACGACGATGCCAGGAAGTGCCAATGGAACAATGATCTGCCACAACGCTTGCAGGCGCGTGGCTCCATCGATGAGGGCCGCTTCCTCAAGGTCAATCGGGATACTGCCCAGATAAGAGACCATGAGCCAGATAGCGAACGGCAACGCAAATGTCAGGTACGTGATGATCACAGCGGTATATGTGCCTATCAATTGCATCTGTAAGAACGTCTGCAACGACACAAACAGCACAAACAGCGGCAATAGCAGCATCACTCCTGGAATAGTTTGAAAGCCAATCAGTGAGTAAAGGTACACAGAACGGCCTAAAAAGGTGAAACGGGTAATCACATAGGCTGCCGCAACAGCCAGAATAACAGCGATGATGCTAGCTACCCCCGAAATAATCAAGCTGTTTTGTAAACCTTGTAGGAGATTGACAGTAGACCACATGTTGACGTAGTTATCAAAAGCCCAGGATGACGGAATTAACTGTTCGCCACCAACCTGAGCATCAGGCGTGACCGAGAGCAAGATCATGTACGCGATGGGAATCAGGATAAAGATCACCAATATGATCGTGACGATAATGCGTAACGGAAGCGGCAGAATCTCCTGCGCATCGCGCTGCTTTTTCCTTGAGGCACGTGTGGTCTGCTGTATCATGCGTTCACCTCACCCAAACGTAAAGCGCGAATATACAGAAGACCAGGGATAAGCATAATGATAAGTGTGATGATCGACATAGCACCTCCCAGTCCAAAGTTGAACAATTGAAAAGAGGAGACATAGATATTGAGTGGTAAAACATCAGCCTGGACAGGTGGCGGCGTGCCGAACATCACAAATGGCAGCGTAAAGTTGTTAAAGTGATTGAGCGTCGAAAGTAACAAAGCCAGCCCCAGGATATGGCGTAGTTGAGGCAGCACAATCTGTGTCAGTTTTTGCCATGCGTTTGCCCCGTCCATATCAGCGGCTTCATATAGATCGTGAGAAATGGACTGCATGCCCGCCAGGACCATGATATAGATGAATGCCCAGGAAGCCCAGGTATCGGTAATCACCATTGCCCAGAAGCTATTTGGCCCTAATAACCAGTATGTGTTAACATCTGCCAGATGCAAGGCTGCCAGGAAACGATCAACCAGGCCTGTTCCGTTCAAAAACATCATACGCCAGACCAGCGCGGTCACAAAAGTTGGAATGACATATGGGATCAGGTAGAGCGCGCTAATGACGGAACGCCCACGATAGCGCGTATTGACCGTCAATGCCGCAAAAATGCCAATCGGCATAATCAATATCGTCGTCACGAGCGAGAAACTGACACTGATCCCCAGAGAAGCCAGCGCGGAAGAGCCGACCACATTTCCGGCAGTCAGGGCCATGATATAGTTGTATAACCCTACCAGCGGTGCTTGGAGCCAGGCACGTAGGG
>DAICZM010000313.1 GCA_027311145.1 Ktedonobacterales bacterium | reverse complement strand
GACCTAATATGCAGGCAAGGATAGCAGTGATATTGCCGCTTCGTTAGATTCCTGGCCTTTGTTTGTGCGTGGCAATAGTATTCTGCCGCTTGCTCCTATTGTGCAGTATGTTGAGCAAAAATTGGTGGATCCACTGACTTTTGCTTGCTACATGGCGACGGACGGCCAGGCAAGCTATATCCTCTATGAGGACGATGGGAACACGCAGGAGTATCGCGCTGGTGCATTTGCAACGACAGCGGTCAGTTGTCGTGTGGACGAGAGTGAGGTGGTTGTGAGAATTGATGAGCAGCATCATGGTTATCGTCCGCAGCGTGATGCATACGAGGTTGTTGTGTATGTAGGCAATCGCGTGCTGCGTGAACGTGTACAAGCAGGCCAGGGTAGCGCGTTTGTGCGTTGGTAGGTGTATTGCTTATACCAGTAGCGTTCCAATAATAATAAGCGCGAGAAGGCCTAACACTACAAAATCTTTGCGTGTGAAGGCCCCTTCATACAGCAATGTTTGTTTTTCCTCACTGCGGTAGCCACGAGCTTCAAGAGCAGTGCCGAGTTCTGCGGCCCGTCTGAGGATGCTTTGTATGAGAGGGATAAAGAGCATACTCAGACTTTGCAGGCGTTCGATCAGCGTGCCGCTGCTGAGATCGGCCCCACGCGCAGTCTGTGCCTTGATCAGTAGTTCTATCTCTTCCTGTAATGTTGGGATGAAACGTAGCGCGATCAAGGCCATTAATGCAAAGTCGTCAACGGGGAGTTTGAGCCGCCGCAAAGGGGTAAGGAGTATGGTGAGGCCCTCGATCAGAGCTACTGGGGATGTCGTCATGGTCACAAGTAGCGAACTGGTAAAAAGGACGAGCAGAAAAACAAAGCTGTTGCCGATGGTCCAGACGCCAGTGTAAGTAATAGTCAGAGGGCCGATGGGATAAGGTGTAGTTGGCTTGGGTAAGTGAATGAGCCAGAGATAGAAAAAGGCAATGAGCGTGAGTAGCAACAGCGGTATGCGTATCTGGCGAAACCAGCGATTACGCCAAAAAAAACGGAGGATTGGCAGAGGGAGTAAAGAGGTGAATAGGATGAAAAGAAAAACGGCAGCACCTATGAGTAGTATTTGGCGCATTGTGCCATAGGTTGTGATGAGTGGGCCTAGGGCGTAAAGTGATCTGAACGTTCCTTCGCGAGTGAACAGGGTGGGGATACCGCCAAAGAGCATAAAAACAACCAGTAGCCACAGGCGTTGCCAGATGATGCGTGGCGAGATACACGAGAGTCCAACGCTAGCGATAACAATAGTTACGGCAGCGAGGATAGGTGTAAAGTTCCAGAAGTGCTGACTGGCAAAGAAATACCAGCATGCAATACCAACTAACAGCAGCAATTTTGTCCTGGCTTGCAAGCGATGCAGTAGGCTTGTTCCCTCATAGTAGGTTCCTAACGAGATCGTTCTGAGCATAAGTACGTCCTATAGCCTTTATCTTTTTTCTTGTTCCCTGCTTTGTGCAAGCGGGAGAGGTAGATGGTCTTGTAACCAGTGAAAAGCACCATCAAGTGTCACTATCTCTGATGGGATAGCTAATCCTTGTGTGCGTAACTGTGAGAGTAATTCGCTCAGAGGGGGAGCAGCCAAGCCCCATGAGCGTAGTTGCGTTGTTTGTGCAAAAACACTGTGTGGTGGTCCCTGCGTGACGAGGCGACCTTCGTGCAGCACAAACAGGGTATCGGCGATTGTTGCGACTTCGGTCATGTCATGCGAAACAAGAATAACGGTGACACCTTGTTCCTGTTGGATATGATGGAGATAGGTATAGAATTCGTTGCGCCCATCGGCATCGAGGCCGACGCTTGGTTCATCTAAGATCAGAATCGTAGGTGACATGGCCAGTATACCCGCTAGGGCTACACGGCGTTTTTGCCCACCGCTCAAATCAAAGGGAGAACGCATTGCGTAGGTATGTGGAGAGAGACCAACCATCTCTAGGGCTGCAAGCACCCGTGTACGTATCTCATGACGTTCCAGGTGTAGGCGATGGAGGCCAAAGGCGACATCTGCATAGACGGTACGCTCAAACATCTGCGTTTCTGGGTACTGAAAGAGCATCCCGACCTTTTGTCGTAGGGGGCGCAAGTCCAGGCCGCGCTTGCCAATCTCAATGCCATCCACGATAACACTGCCTTGCGTGGGAAGCAGCAGTGCATTGAAATGTTGGATCAAGGTTGTTTTTCCTGAGCCGGTGACGCCAATAATCGCGACACAACTCCCTCGTGTAATTTCCAGGCTAATATCGATCAGAGCGGCTTTCGTGAGCAAACCAGACTGGTAGGTATGAGAAAGATGGTGTGTGATAATGATTGGTTTGCTCAATGCATGATCTCCTGTGCAATGGCTTCGATAGTCAGAGCGTGTTTTGAGAGTGGGAAGCCGATAGCGCGTAGACGCTCTGCAAGAGCCAGTGGTTCTGGTATGGCTAGCTTTAAGCTCCTCAAGTGTTCAAGGTTGGCAAAAATAGTTGAGGGCATACCATCCATCACAATGCGACCCTGTTCCATGACGACGATACGCTCTGCCAATGCTGCTTCTTCTAATAAATGCGTGACGTGAATGATAGTTAAATGATATTCTTGATGCAATTGATGGAGCAACGAGACAATTTCCTGCCGTGAAAGCGGGTCGAGCATTGAAGTCGCTTCGTCCGCGATAATGCAGTGTGGACGCAATGCCAGTACACCCGCGATAGCTAGGCGTTGACGTTGTCCGCCTGAGAGTTTGTGGGGCGGAAAACGTCGAAGGGTGTTAATGCCGACTGCTGTCATGGCTTCCTCGACGCGCTCGTGCAGTAGTGATGGTGGGAAGCCCCGTACCCGTAAAGCCCAGGCAACATCATCTTCTACAACGGTAGCGATAATCTGGTTATCTGGGTTTTGAAAGATCATGCCTACTTTGTCTCGAATGCTTGGGTGCTGCATATCGTCGTGTGTATCAAGGCCATCAACCAGGACACGGCCTTGCTCTGGCAGTAAAAGCGCATTACAGTGACGTGCCAACGTCGATTTCCCACTGCCGTTATGACCCAGCAGTGCAACATATTCACCTTGTGCGATGTTTAAGCTGACAGAAGTGAGTGCCGCTGGAAATGTAGTGCGTTGTTTTTTGTCTTGTCTTGGATAGGTATAGGTGATATTCTGGATATCGAGAAGCGGTAGAGTTTTCATGATGATCTTGTATGTCTCCTATTGCGAAACGACCATGACTTTTTGAAAAGAGCTACTGATCGCCGTGCATCTTTTATCATAAATTGAGCGAGCCAGGTGCGCGGTTTTTCGCGATTACGTGCTTCTATTCTGAAATGGCGAAGAGAAGACTGGGCCATCCGGTCAAGCAAGCCGCCGGGGAAGGGACGAACTTCATAGCCAAGCATACGAGCAAAAAAATTGGTTGCGAAATAGATAGCTGTAACAACTGGACAGAGAAATAGCCAGAGCAGTATATAGAGTAAAAGAAGCCAGTAGGTGAAGAGAAATGTAGCAACCATGTTAACCTGAGGGTAGATGGTATATTGCCATTGGACAGTTAGGTTGAGATTGGCGGCAATCTGGTTGCTGATAGAGGTTGCAATTGCGTATGCATCATGAAAAGAGCGCACGACAGTATCAGCTGGCAGACCAGTCAGGATGAAGAAGAGCAGCAAGAGGACGAATAGGAGGCTAGCTCCACTGGTGATACCGAGAAGTAGCAGTAAAAAATGTGAGAAACGGTATTTCATCGTAAGACCCAAAAAAAGGCCTCCCATACTCTCTAGTGCGAGAAAGACCGTAGCTTGTGGTCCAACCGTTACGCTGACAATGAATAGCGTGACGAGCATGCTCATTACGCTGACATAGAGACCGCGCCGCAAGACGAGAATGGCAAAAACAACAAAAGTAAGCAGACGAAAAAGCTCGGAGCCGATAGGCAGATAGGTGACGAATAGCTGAAAAAGCACCGCGATATCCGCCAGTAAGGCTCCCTCGGCAATTTCAATTGCCTGTAATCTACGGAACATGAATTATCCCATGGAAGAAACCACATGATGAGTTTTTTGAGAGTAAAAGTCCTACGAGACGCATTGTATCATACTGAGGAAAGGTTGGTCAGTGCCTGTGTGTCGTCATTGCCTGCCCTGTGTGCATGCACTGCCTATAAAGAGGATGCTTCTTTGCCGAACTATGGTGTCAGAAGATGAGGTGTGGCATGTATGTTGTTATCATGGCTCTAAAAGGCGTACAATAGAAATCGATCTGGGCGTAAGCATGTAAGCTCAGAGGGCATCTCTCAATGGAGAGGATGTGTCATTGTAGGCATGTGAAAGGTAAACTAGTCTTATGACGCAACTGGCAAGCGATCAGGAAAACGCATTTCTTCACCAAATAGCTGAATTACATCCTTCGTATAGATTACTACACGGCCCTGGACCGTGTAATGTTGATCCACATGTGCTGGGTATCTCATCTGCTCCTCAATTGGGACATATGGACCCAGAGTTTACAGACCTGCTCGAAGAGACGGCAGAACTTCTCAGACATGTCTTTCAAACCGAGAATGACCTAACGCTCTGTATTTCAGGTTCAGGCTTCTCTGGTGCGGAGGCTGTATTGTGTAATCTTCTGGAGGTGGGTGATACGATCATCGTTGGCAATCTGGGCTTCTTCAGTGGTCAGATTGTTGATATTGCGCAGCGTATTGGCGCACATGTCGTAAATTTGCAGACCGAATTGGGCAAACCGTTGGATGCTGCCATCGTGGAGCAGGCATTTAATGAGCATCCAGTAGTTAAAGTATTTGCTACGGCTATTGCGGAAACTTCAACTGGTCTTCTGCAACCACTTGCTGAATTGGAGCGCATTACCCACGCCCATAATGCTTTGTTTGTCATCGATGCGGTCTGTGGGCTGGGCGGTGTTCCTTTGGCAGTTGATGCGCAAAGGATCGATGCTTGCTATTCAGGCAGCCAGAAATGTCTGGGTGCGCTTCCGGGGTTGGCTCCCGTCACACTTAATGAGCGAGCGGTACGAGTGATAAAAGAGCGGCGTACAGCTGTACAGAGCTATTACTTTGACTTACAAAATTTGCAACGTTACTGGAACGGCGACCATGCTTATCACCATACCGCGAGTAGCAATCTCGTCTATGGGTTGCACGAATCCCTGCGTCAGATCGTGGAAGAGGGACTAGAGGCACGTTGGGTGCGTCATCAGTTGCATGGAGATGCCTTGAAAGCGGGTATCAAGGCAATGGGGCTATCAATTCTCACGCAACCTGGTTATGAGCTTTCTGTCTTAACGACGATTAGTTTGCCAGAAGGCGTTGACGAGTTAGCTATTCGTCGTAGTTTTCTTACCGAATACAACATTGAAATTGGTGGAGGCTTTGGCTCTTTGAAGGGTCGTCTACTGCGTGTCGGCTTGATGGGCTATAACGCATGTCGGCGTAACGTCGATACGGTCCTTGCCGCTTTGGAACATATTCTGCCAGAGTGTGGCTGGTCTGTCACTCCTGGTGCTGCCCTTACCGCTGCTGATGCTGTCTATCGCCGCTAGCTAAGTAGATAAAGAAGGAACGCTTCAAGTAGTCCTCAATGCTACTTGAAGCGTTCCCTACCGTGGCCTAATTTTGTGCGAACGATTCGACACCAGCCATTATGACTTCCTGAAAAGCTCTGAATGCTGCGCGAAATTCTGCTGCCACAAGAGATTACCCAATGCTCTTAATGGTTTTTGCTATATTACCATCTGCATACCTGCTCTTAGACCGGTATGAGATAGACAAGAGCT
>DAICZM010000312.1 GCA_027311145.1 Ktedonobacterales bacterium | reverse complement strand
GCCCTGGACCTATCAAGGCAAGCTGCGCACACTGCAAAACAAGACGTTGCGCTGGCCTGGCCACTATGCACAGTGGAAGGCTTTCAGCGAGGCGGGTCTGTTTGCGCTTGACCCCGTCGTTGTAGATGGTACTCCAGTTATTCCTCGCCATGTGTTACACACAGTGATCGAGCCACAGATCCGTGCCCAACCGGGCGATCAGGATATGGTGGTCATTCGCATTATTGCGCGTGGACGCAAGGATGGCCTTGAGCGTGAACTTATACTTGACCTGTTTGACTATTACGACGAACAGACAAACTTTACTGCAATGGAGCGTACAACCGGCTGGCACGCCGCAATCATGGCTGGACTGATTGCCCGCCACGCCACGCCACTCGGCTGTGTTCCCGTCGAACTTGCCGTGCCAGGAGCCGTTTTCATTGAGGAATTGCGCAAGCGTGCCTTTGATCTGCGTCTCTCCTGGCAGCCAGTGTAAATACGCACAGATGCGCTTCCCTTGCTGTTCTGTCGATGTTGTATACTTGGCATACTAACGTAGGTGTTGTAATTGCCTGTATTCACAGGTATAGCCCATTGTTCCCTAATTGAGGTATCACACGATGAGCATTTCAGTTCGTTCTGAATCCCCTTTTCTGTCAACGCTGCCTGGTCGCTACTACTATGACTCGTCTATTTATGCACAGGAGCAAGAACGCCTTTTTTCGTTGCTCTGGGTCTGTGTTGGGCGTGCCGATGCGCTTTTAGCAACGGGGGCATATCAAGTTGTCACGGTAGGTATGGAAAGCGTGCTTGTTGTGCGTGGCAGCGATGGCGTCTTGCGTGCCTACCTCAATGTGTGCCGGCATCGTTGTGCGCGTCTGTGTGACGACCTGTGTGGTCAACTGAAAGGCTCAATTCAGTGCCGCTATCACGCTTGGACGTATGGACTGGATGGCAAATTGCTAGGCGCACCAAACATGATGGGACATGAGCAATTTGATCGTGTTGCCTATGGTTTATTGTCGGTCGCGTTAGAGGTATGGGAGGGTTTTATCTGGGTGAACCTCGCAGATAGGCCCGCCGCCATTATGGAACAGGTGCAGGGGCCAATTAGCGAGCGTTTTGGCAGCTATGAACCTTTGAGCAATTACCAGCTTGCACTACTCAAAGTGGGTAAATCGATCAGTTATGTTGTAGAGGCAAACTGGAAACTGATTATTGAGAACTTTCTAGAGTGTTATCACTGTGGTCCTATGCATCCCGAACTCTGCCACTTGCTGCCTGGTTTCAAGTCGGGCAAATCGTATGTAGCAGGTGAGGCCGCAACGTTAGCAGATGGTGTCGAGGCCTTTAGTATCACAGGTAAGGCCAGTCGCCCGCCGCTGCCAGGGCTACCGCCTGAAGATTTGCGCAGCTATTACGGAATTGTGCTGATGCCAAATATCCTGCTCAATTTCCTGCCCGATCATGTTGTGGCTCATACGCTACACCCTGAAGGCCCAACGCGCACCCGTGTCGTCTGTGACTGGCTTTTCGACCCACAAGAGGCGGCGCGTCCTAATTTTGACCCGATGGATGTCGTCGAAGTTTTCGATATCGTCAATCGCCAGGATTGGGATGTCTGCCAGTTGACACAGCAGAGTATGACCTCGCGAGCCTATCGCTCCGGTGGGGTGTATGTGCCTGCTGAGCATCATATTCGTCAATTCTGTGATTTTGTGCTTGCCATGCTGGATTAGGAACAAATGATGGTAGATCAGCTCGGTCAACTCTTCATGGTGGGTTTTCGCGGCACAAGCATATCAGCGGAGATCGCCGAGCTGATTCAGCAACAGCATGTCGGTGGCGTGATCCTCTTTGAACGGAACATACAAAACGCGCAACAGGTCTCTGCCTTGACGCGCAGTTTGCAGATGTGTGCGCGTGCCGCCGGACATCCCGCCCCGCTTCTGATCGCGCTGGACCAAGAGCATGGTATGATACGGCGGCTTGGAGAGCATGTTACGTGTTTCCCTGGCAATATGACCCTGGGAGCGATTGCCTCAGAAGAGATTGCTTACGAGGTTGCGCTGGCAACTGGCCGCGAACTCACTGCGTTGGGCCTGACGATGAATCTGGCTCCTGTTGTCGATGTCAACAACAACCCCGCCAACCCCGTTATTGGTGTGCGCTCTTTCGGGGAAGACCCGTTGTTGGTTGCATGCCTGGGAGCAGCGCAGGTGCGTGGCTATCGCGATGCTGGCATCATCGCCACACTCAAGCACTTTCCTGGCCACGGCGATACTTCAGTAGATTCACATCTCGCTCTGCCCGTCATGCCTCACTCCTTTGCACGTTTGCAATCCGTTGAGCTGTTGCCATTCCAGAGCGGTATCGAGGCAGGAGCGGAATGTATCATGACCGCGCATATAGCTTTTCCCGCTCTGACCCACGATATGACGCCCGCTACGCTTTCGCCAGCTGTGTTGCAGGGCCTGCTCCGCACTATGCTTGGCTATCAGGGCGTGATAATCTCAGATTGCATGGAGATGAAGGCGATCAGTGCAACGGTGGGTGTGGAGCGTGGGAGTGTGCTGGCACTGCAAGCAGGCATCGATGTCGTGTTGATCTCTCACCGCCGTGATCGCCAGCATGCCGCTCTTGCCGCTGTAGCCGATGCAATCCAGCAAGGCGAATTGTCGCTTGAGGGCGTGTATGAGGCAATTCAGCGCGTGCTTGCCCTAAAAAAACGCTATCTCTCGTGGGAAACATTGCCCACACCCACTGCCTTTGCTGATCTCGACCACGCTGCTCATCAGCACTTGCGCGATACGGCGTATGCGCGCTCAACGACGCTGGTTAAAGATGAAGCTGGTGTACTTCCATTAGAACTGGCGGCTGATAAACGACTCGTGTTGCTCTATCGGGATGTTGATCTTGGAGCATTGGTGCAAGTGCTGCGTGACTATCATCCTAACACCCAGACTTTGGCCGTGCCTCAGCAGGTCTCGTTGCATCAGATTGGCGATATTTTGCAGATGGTGGGCGATGCTGATATTGTGCTGGTAGCGACCGTCAACGCCTATCGAGATGAAGTGCAGACAGAGCTGGTCAGGGGATTAGTGCATCTCAAGCGTTGTCCTGTGATTGGCCTCGCGCTTGCCAGTCCCTATGATCTCTTGGCCTATCCCGAATTGAGTACCTATCTTGTGACCTATGAATACACGCGCCCGGCTATCGAGGCGCTACTACGTGTGCTCTTTGGTGAGGCGCAGGCGCAGGGACATCTTCCTGTGAACCTTTAAGAGAGGTGGGTTGCTGCTATGCGTGTGTGGGCGGAGGAGGTGGGATTCGAACCCACGAAGGCTATTCACCTTACACGATTTCCAGTCGTGCTCACTAGACCACTATGAGACTCCTCCAGGGTAGGCGGAGAGAGTGGGATTCGAACCCACGAGGGCTGTTAACCCTACCGCTTTTCGAGAGCGGCACATTCGACCACTCTGACATCTCTCCGCGAAGCAGTATAACATATCTCATTGGTGCTGACAAGCACTAATTTGCCACCTTGTCTTAGCTCTAGGGACTACATCTCTCGCTGTACAGGTATCCTCGCGCACTTTTTCCCGCTATTCTTCATTTACTGTGCCACGTTCATAGAGCCAGCGCGCAAAGTGTATACGATAATCAGCCATGAGACGCTGGCGCATTTCTGCATTGTCATACAAATGTGTATGCAGGTAAAGCAGACGCACGGCCTCTTCCCAGCGAAAACCCATCTCCAATAACTCATCAAGCTGTTGTCGCTCAGTCGGTATCAGTGTTTCTTTGCTGCATGCTAGCTCTCGCATAGGTATACATGTTTCTGCTTCGTTCTGCTCGAAACAACCGTCGTGCGGTGTATGTGTCATTACAGCCTCCTGAGTGGGAATGAAGAATACTATTCTGCGCTTTTCTATCGGTTTTTGTTGCTACAATCTGTAACTTGCTTTGGAGCTTTTGAGTAGGGGACTTCTGTTTGTAGAGGAAGGGACCTCTGTCAATATCATCCGACTGCACTCTTCTCTACACTATAAGCAGGATGTGCGGTGTGGGGAGCAAAAGCATTTTATGCTATTTAATAATGCTTATGCATCTAACTATAGGGCTAAAAAGCATGGAATGTATGTGAGAAGGAGTATCAGATGAGTGCTATAGCAACAATGCAAGATGTTTGGGCAGAATTTATGGTGACGCGCTCTCCGCATGTGCGTGAGAAACTCATAATCGCATATATGCCATTAGTGCGTCAGGTGGTGGGGCGGCTCTACATTCCCACCACGAGCCTGTTTGATAGTAACGACTTGGTAGCCTATGGCATGATAGGGCTGATTAATGCAGTTGATCGCTATGATGCGACACGTGGGACCCGTTTTGAGTCATTTGCATCGACGCGCATTCGCGGGGCAGTGATAGATCAACTGCGAGTGATGAGCTGGTTTCCCCGTTCTGCCATGACCCGTATGCGCCATCTTGAGCAAACGCAGGCGGACGCAGATCAACAATTGGGTAGATTTGCGGAAAGCAAAGAGATGGCGCAGATCATGGGCATATCGTTAGGGCGTTATTACCAGATGGTTACTGAGGCGAACACAGTCATTTTGTCGATGGACATGCCGCTGTCGGCCTTAGCGAACGAGGATAAAGCGACATTGGCAGAGTTGCTTGTCGATCAGGATCAGCTAGAACCGCCGGATGTGATAGAGCAGCATGAAATGCTCGACACCTTATATCAGGCGATCACGCAACTCACCTATCGTGAACGTCTCTTGCTTTCTCTTTATTATCGAGAACAGCGGACAATGAAAGAGATCAGTAATATCTTAGAGGTATCTGAGTCGCGTGTATGTCAGATTCATGGGCAGGTTTTGCTTAAACTGCGCACTCTCTTGGGTCAAGAGGGTCTATTGGCAGGCAAGGTTGAGCGTGTGATGAAACTGTGCGCAGTGCCGAAACATATGTGAAAGGTTGGTGAATATCGAGAGCGTGTGCCGCTGGGGACCTGTGATAGTTCCTATCGAGAGCCATGAGCGAAATGTTTGAACATCTAATACCTGTGTATGGTACGTATCGGGCAAGCTATGCATGGAGCGAGGCTATCAAAAACTACCCACTTCGTTTTATCGTTGCGTCTCGATAATGAATGTTGTGTTCATATATTCGCTACTGGGTTTTCTTATGCGGTCACGCTGAACGTAGTCACCCATCTGGGTGTCTGTCGCAGCGCAGGGACGCTTAGGACATGCTTCTATTGAAGGGAGCCTTGCATGCTTGTCTTGCGACGAAAAGTAGGTGAGAGTATTGTGCTTGCTGGTGTTATCAACATTTCAGTCTTGGCTGTGGAGGGTGAGCGCGTGAAAATAGGTATTAGCGCACCGGCAGATGTCACAATTGTACGTGAGGAGCTTTTGCGGATTGTAGCAGACATTCCGTCTGATCTGAGTAATAATTCGGTGCAGTCTCGCTAAACGTGAGATAGAGGTCTGTGACGATGTTTCCGAGACACAAGGTGTCCAGGCGGCAGTGTCGCCTGGACACCTTGTCTTTTTATTCCGCTGCTGCCTCTGCGTGGTGTCCGTTGGTAAGGTCTGAAACACTTTCTTGCATCGGGCTATCGCTGACATGGATGATCTCGCCCGTTGTTTCCTGAATGAATTTCTCGACCATCTCACGTGCTATATCGTCGTGATATTGGACTGGCGGAGATTTCATCAGGTAGGCACTGGGTCCTTCGAGGGAGCCACTTATGCCATGGTCCAGGGCGATTTTTACCAGACGCACGGCATCAATCACCACACCTGCTGAGTTGGGTGAGTCCCAAACC
>DAICZM010000311.1 GCA_027311145.1 Ktedonobacterales bacterium | reverse complement strand
CATCCGTGTCATGCATCCGTGTCATGCATCCGTGTCATGCATCCGTACACAATCACGTTTGATAGCGCACTTACATGCAAGCGCATGACCCAGGTTCCGATCACGTTCAGGCTTGGCTCGATAGGTGCAGATGTGGTATGCTGAGAGGACTTCATGCTGGTCTCCTTCTTTTGCGCCCCGACTGGTACAGGAGACGCGGCAGCGTCGTTGGGCGCGATGACAACACCTTTCCGGTGGATGAGAGAACAACGGAGAGATCAGATTGCTTGTATGATACCTCGGAAGGAGCACAGCATGGAGAATTGTTCCGTTCCAGGGAGAATTCCAGGGAAAAAGGGGTGCTTTTAAAGTGCCACTACGGGCCATCGTCCTATTTCAGTGCCGAAAGTTAGGTGTATTGCACGTTGCTCACCAGGAGGTTTCAATGACAACCAAACATCTTGTTGATCCAGAACTTGCTCCGATGCTCGATATGTTTCCCCAGTTCCGTTTGAACAGAGAAGACCTGCCGCAAGTTCGCGCTTCGCTCAGCCAAATGAATACTCAGATGGCAGCGATGATTCCAGAATTTCCCTCTATTTCCGTCAACGAGCGGCATGTTCCTGGACCACAGGGGGCGCCCGATGTACGTGTACTTATTTATCTACCGAAACATGTCTCCACACCCACACCCGCTTTGCTCTGGATTCACGGTGGAGGCTATGTCATTGGCAATGCTGAGCAGGGTGACCTGCAAGCCAAAACAATTGCTTCAACCGTCGGCTGCGCAGTCGTATCGGTAGACTATCGCCTTGCCCCAGAAACGCCATTTCCTGGCCCAGTTGAAGATTGCTATGCCGCTTTGAAATGGCTACATACCAATGCCAGCGAACTCGGTATAGATACAACCCGTATCGCAATTGGTGGTGATAGCGCAGGCGGCGGCTTGGCAGCATGCCTGGCCCTCCTGACCCGTGATCGTGGCGAAGTGCCGCTCGTTTTCCAACTGCTGATCTACCCCATGCTAGATGACCGCACCGTTACAACGACAGAGCCACATCCCTACACAGGAGAATATATCTGGACAGCCGAATCGAATCACTTTGGCTGGGCCGCACTCTTAGGACAGGAACCAGGAGGAGCTGGCATATCACCCTATGCAGCGGCAGCACGCGCTGAACAACTTGCTGGTCTTCCGCCAGCTTTCATCGCAGTTGGCACGCTTGATCTCTTCCTGGAAGAAGACATTGAGTATGCCCGCCGCTTGACTCGCGCTGGAGTACCTATCGAATTACATGTGTATCCGGGAGCGTTCCATGGTTTTCCCATGGCCCCTATGGCAAAGGTTGCACAGTCATTCAACAACGACTATTTGAATGCGCTGACACAAGCATTCAGCAAAAACTAACCACCATATAGCCACACGATCAACAAGCACCATGCAGATATCTTTTACGCCCCAGGTATCCGCATGGTGCTATGCTATCTTGATAAGTTATAGGCCAAGACTAGTTATAGCCTATTTGAGAACAGCTATAGACAGGTGCATGCCCGCCTGATAGTGGCCGCGCATCTGGCAGGCAATCTCATCACGTCCCACTTTTGAAAAAATATAGTTGAGTTTAATCGTCGAACCAGGGGCAACCTGTTCGATCTCCAGCAAACGATTGACATACTGCACATCCATCGGCAAGGGAGAGCCATCAGCCTTATCAGGAAAAATCGCGAATTCGTGAACCGAGGGACCTTGATTCGTCACCACAAAGTAATATGGCGTGCCAACCTGAAAAGTTGTCACGCTAGAAAATACCTTAAAGTCTAGCAACGTAACATCCACTGTCACTGCTCCTGCTGATGGCGTCTCGTCAATATGCGCAAACGAGATCGTATCCCCCGTATCACTACTTGCGGTAGTATGAGGAACGGGCATATTTTGGGCGTTGGAAGATACATGTATGCCGCTACAGGCAGCCAGCAAGATCATCAAACTGAGTAGCACCATACTCCTTGCACGCTGCAACACAGCAGTGATACGGCCCTTTTCAGAACATGATACACGTTTATCGTTCATACACATTTCTCTGCTTATAGTGCCAGAAGCACATATTTCATCAATATCTTTCTTCCTACGAGAACATACAACCTACTCGATATATTGTACCGCATATGCTCATTTGTCAAGCAAAGATCATCCGCTCGTGTACAGCAAACTCTTTCTATGACATCCAGCTATAAATTGGTCTGACCTAAAACAGATTTTTCTATAAACTGTACTATAAAGCAAGCAGAATTTATCTGTATTACATTTGTGATAAAAGCAGTTATGCCTGTGAGTAGACTGTGATTAAAAAAACTTATGCTTCCTATACAGAACATCAAGCAGAGTAAATAAGGACGTTATGATGTTCCATAAGGAGAAAACATATGAACAGTCAACATAATGCAGCATCATGGGTCAACTGGCTGCTTATCATCGTAGCAGGTGCATGGACTATCTTCCATATCGTCGTAAATGTAAATACCGTCAATAACAACGATTTTTGGGGGTACGCGCTCCTCATTCTGTTCGTCATCGCGCTGATTGCAGCATTCGTCAATTTTGCGCAGGAACGTTCGTCATTAGAGGCCAACGCGCCAAAAGAACGCTTTCCTGAACCTGCCATCACGCGCTTCTTTCTTGGTTCAGATGGTGCTTCCGCACTGTGGTTCATTGTGCGCATGAACGTGGGAGCTTCGTGGTTGCTAGCAGGTTGGGAAAAACTTCAGTCACCCGCCTGGGGAACAAGTGGAAAAGCTCTGGCAGGCTTTGTAGGTGGTGCTCTAGCCAAAACATCTGGTACCAACCCATCAGTACAGGGATGGTATGCATACTTTTTACAGCATTTTGTATTGCCCAATGCAGGCTTTTTCTCATTCCTCGTTACTTGGGGTGAGGTAGCTGTTGGCTTAGGTATCCTTTTAGGCCTTCTTACCGGTATCGCAGCTGGTTTCGGTGTACTGATGAACCTGAACTATCTGCTCGCAGGCACAGTTAGCATCAATCCCATTCTAGGGGTATTCGGTCTCTTCCTGTGCTTCTCGTGGCGTGTTTGTGGCTGGGTCGGCATTGATCGCTGGCTACTCCCAGTACTAGGACTGCCCTGGAAACCTGGAACATGGTTCCATATGCAAGAAAAAGAAACACCTGCGCACGCCTAAGCATCACGCACAACAGCTCTCGGAGCCGTGCAAACAATACAGGGAAGAGGGTAGCTTGAAAAACTACCCTCTTCCCTGTATTGTTTGCACCCCCTTCTTTTACGCTCCTCACCAATTGCCTAACCACATGAACTAGTCCTTTGCTATCTTATTCCGTCATGACACAGCAGAGATCACCTATTCTCGTTTTAAAACTAATATTCTATTTAGCCGCATTTCCTGAAAATATATACCCTTATTCGTTTACATCTAAGTGTAAATTATAGACGATTTACACTTTTTAACAACAAGTAAAAAGCTAATATATCCACAAAAAACCTTCGCTTTGAACGTTAAACAGATGGTGCGTATTACTTTTTAGGAGACAAGAATCGTCGTACAGTAAAATTTGGGAGAAACATATGGATTCATTACGAGCCCCCATCCATAATCTGCATGAAGCAGCTGGTTTATCCCCATCCAGCATACATGAAGTGCATACACCTGATCTCCTGCTTAAACAAGCAATCGCTTCTTTTACGCAAGGACATTACAGTGAAAGCGTCTCATTACTGACAGCTATCCGCAACCAACCGTCTCTCCAACAAGAACAGTTTATTTCGTTCATTGACAGTATCATTCGACACCACACGCAATACGTACAGATGCAAGAAACGCTTTTACAGCTTTGCCGATCACTTACCCATACAGAGGACACACTGCAAGCAGCTTTCACACAACTGGAAACACTTCTTTATACAACAAGCGTTGCAACTGCAGGGCATCCATCTCCTACTGTACTTCCCCCGACTACTACAATTCTACCCAAAGATGTACATACAAAACAAGAAAATGAAGGATTGCCTGCATTGACGATTACCTGTTTTGGTCTCTTTGAGGTCCACCGCAACCGACACCCTGTGACGCTATGTCAGAACCGTAATGGTCAGGCTATTTTACGCTACTTGATCGCTCAACCCGACCATCGCGCCACGACGGATATGCTGATGGATGCCCTTTGGCCCGACGAAGAGCCAGAGACGGCACGCCGCCGCTTACAAGTCGCGATTAGTTCTTTGCGCTGCTCACTCAACGCAGGTTACGAGTGCGACCCAGGCGGGGGCTACATCCTTTGCAAAAACCGCTTCTACCAAATTCATCCCTCTGTACCACTCTTGATCGATGTGGACACCTTTGTTCATCACTATGAAACAGGACATTGTTTGCAAAATAGTGAAACGGCTCATTACTATGAGCAGGCCTGCCAACTCTATAAGGGACCATTTCTGCCCGAAGACGCTTATGCCGATTGGTCACAGCGTCGCCGTGAACAACTCAGCCAAATGTATCAGAGTATGTGTGCCGCCCTGGCAACACATGCATTCCAATGCGACCTCTACGAAAAAGCCATCTACTGGTCACAAGCACTTCTTACTGAAAATACCTGCGACGAGGCCTCTCATCGCTTGTTGATTCGCTCCTATGCACGCTTGAGCCGTCGCGATGAAGCACTCAAGCAATACCAGCGTTGCGAACGCATCCTACGCGAAGAACTGGGTGTTACCCCTATGCCTGAGACGATACAGGTTTTGCAGGATATACTTGTCTACTAAAGCAGAAATAGAGCGAACATAGAGCAAATATTGAGCGTTGCATGGTACGCTAAAGCTGATAAATAGAGCAACGGCAACCTGAGAACGGAGGATGTCTTCTATGCCTTTTAATCCTGCGAACGCCTCTCCAGGCGTCTATGTCTTTGAACAATCTAGCGGAGTGCATACCATTACGGGCGTTGCCACCTCCATTACCGCCTTTGTAGGCCTAACTGAAACTGGACCAGACAACGTAGCAACGCAAATACTCAGTTTCACAGACTACCAGAACACGTTCGGTAGTCTCGTCTCCTATTCACAAGTCAGTTACGCAGTTAACCAATTCTTCCTCAATGGCGGCAACGAAGCATACGTCATACGATTGATCGGCCAGAACACACAAGGCGCTACCATTACACTAAAACAGGGAATCACGCCGATCTTACAAATCGACAGCCTTAACAAAGGCAAAGTGGATAGAGTTACTGAAGTATTTGTGATCGATGAGCAGCAACAAAATCCCACAAGCATTACACTTATTGTGGTAGACAGTCCACCGTCAAATCAGTCAGGTCCGCCACTAGACCCCGCTAGCGTAGTGACAGAGGTTTTCACAGGCCTTACAATGCTTAACATTGAAAACCAGATCAATGGTCCCTCAAAACTCATCCATGTAACGAAACTGCTTCCAGCAGGTGGCACAACACTTCCTGACGCAGTTGGACCAGCACATGGCACCTGGACTGGTGGAGCATTAACAAGCCCAGTAACTACACCTTCAGGTAAGACCCTGCGTATCATTCTCGATAACGGCACGCCTTATACTATAACACCGACCTTTACCCCTACAGGAAACGGGAAAACACTACAAGCTTCAGATATTGCGACAGGAATTCAGACCGCTGTTACCGCCTTACAGCCCGCCAATCCCAGCTTCAAAAATTTTACCTGCACCGCTGCTAGTAATGGCGCGCAGGTACTTTCATCTGGCTCATCTGGACTGATTTCTTCCCGAACAGTACAGACTGCTACTGTCGATACCTTAGCACATGAGCTGAAATTAAGTCGCAGTACTG
>DAICZM010000310.1 GCA_027311145.1 Ktedonobacterales bacterium | reverse complement strand
GATGGGCACACACATGCCTTATCATCCTCCACAAGGGATCATCTCCCGTTTAGCACCTCAACTTCAGCATGATCCATCGGCCTATCGCTACCTGCGCCAGTTTAATAGCGACGTTTTTGGCTGGCTGGCCCCTCTCACACAAAATATCAGTGAAGAGCATAAACAGATTCTCGACATTATGTATGATGCCGAAGTCGCTTATCAAGATGAACTCGTTGGCGCATTCCTCCATAAACTACGCTCCAGTGGGGCACTCGATCATACATTACTGATCATCTGTGCAGACCATGGCGAGCATCTCGGCGAAAAGCAACTGATGGGCCATAGCATCTCGCTCTATAATGAGTTAATTCACGTCCCTCTGCTTATTCGCGATCCTGATGGCATCTTGCCACGTGGTACAAGCGTCGATCATACGATCTCCACACGCCGCATCTTCCATACCATACTCACCGCGGCCAACTGCGCACGCGACGATGAAATGCGTTACACACTCGCACAACCTGCTGATAGCGATCCCGACCATCAGACGATCTTTGCGATGGGCATTACCCCGCAAAATCTTTTGAATATCATACAACGCCGCCAACCAGAGCTGATTGCCCTGCGCCATTGTGACATTCCGCGCTATGCAATCTTACAACAGCACTATAAACTTATCCAAACTGGAGATAACGCGCTAGAACTCTATAACATTCTTACCGATCCACAAGAAAATACGAATGTACGCGATATGCTCCCGACACAGACGGCATCGCTTCAGCAACAACTCCAACGCTTTATTCAGCAAACACCTCTCGTTGAAGCTGTCCCAGCACTGTTAGAGGATGATGATGATCCGGTCATCTATCGCCGCCTACATGATCTGGGATACCTGGAATAAAAAGTGAGGACACACCGTATGTATCCACCTGTACAATCTGTTCTTTTGCAAATAGGCACCTTCGCTATACATTGGTACGGCATTACAATGGCACTCGCGATTTTTACGGGCACGGCAGTCGCCAGTCGCTATATCTCACGCCATGGGCAAGATGGGAACATGATCTGGGATATGTTGCTCTGGATTCTCGTGCCCGCTATTGTCGGCGCCCGCCTCTATTACGTCTTTATCCAATCCCCGCGTGGTCCCAACGGTCTGAACGAATATCTGGCGAATCCCATCGAAATCATTCAGATCTGGCGCGGTGGCATCCATATTTACGGAGCATTCATCCTGGGCGGCCTCGCGCTTCTTCTCTATATGCGCTGGCACAAGCTTCCCCTGCTCATCTATCTCGATGCAATTGCTCTTGGCTTAATCATCGGACAAGCTATTGGACGCATCGGCAACTTTATCAATCAGGAACTCTATGGTCCACCTACCACGTTGCCTTGGGGATTGCGCATCGATGCACAGCACAGACTGTTCCCCTACAATGACATGACCAAGTACCCTGATAGCGTGCGCTTCCAGCCCTTGTTCCTCTATGAAATGCTTTGGGATGCACTCGGTTTTGTTCTCCTACTCTGGGTTGCACGACGCTTCTCTAAGCAACTTCGTGAAGGCGATCTTTTTCTGCTCTTCCTGATCTGGTCTCCGCTCGGTCGCTTCTTCATTGAGTTCTACCGTACCGACTCCTGGTTTTTCCCTGGCACACCCTTCAATCTGGTGCATGTGTTAGCAGCAATTGCTGTTATCGGCGCATCGTTGCTATTTTTCCTGCGTCATCGTCACGCGCCAGAGATGCCCGACAACAGAGAAGCTGCCAGCAACTCCCATCTGGAAACGCCAGACGATGCCTCTGACATGCAGCCCGGGAATGAAGTAAACATACAAGCAACCGATACGCTTGCGCTAGACACACCAAACGCAAGCTCCTAAGCTTCTTATACCTAGAAACGATAGCGTAACAACAGATGGCTCCCTGCACGTTTTACACTCATGAGTGTCGCCCAGGGAGCCTCTTGCAGGCTAAACGCATGACCAGCAACCAGCGACAAGCGCGCAAGATCACGAGACTGCCCAACCAAGTGCGGTGCAATTGTCAAAAAAAGTTCATCCAGTAGCTGCTCTGCTAGAAACGAGGAGAGCAAGTTTGGGCCACCCTCGTAGAGAGCAACCCGTACACCGTAATCACGAGCCAATAAAGCTAATACCCCACGTGGCGAGACCTGTGTACGCTGTTCTACAGCACTTTCAGCTTCGATTACTCGCACTTCAGTTGATGATGGAATGCCCTGTCGCATGAGCCGTGCCGAACCATCAGCGGTTGTAGCAATCAAAGCACGCAACCCAGGCGTATGAAACGTTGGCTCATGGAAGTCTACTTCGCCACTCGCGGTCATGATGACACTCATGGGCAACCGCTCCTGACAATGCAATTGTGTACGCAAGGCTGCATAGTCATCTGCGAATGCAGGGTAAATAAAAGCAGGAATATGCACGTGTTGTGTGTCTGTGCGAAGCGAACTGGAGCCAAAAATCACCGCATCCGCCGTAGCACGCAAGATGCCCATCACCATCTTATCCTGCTCGTTATCTCCACTAATCACGCCACCACCAGTCTGTCCAGGCACGTTAAAAGAGACAATACCATCAATAGTTTCGACGAAATTGGCGATCACATAGGGACGCTCGCGGTGCTTTGTGGTAGGCATAACCAAACCGCCATCGTAATAGTGAGCAAGCAGTGATGGGAGGGTTGCTTTCTGCGCAGGCTCGCGCTCATAGAGGGTTGCTACAGGTTCCACATGCCATTCCTTTCTTAATAAAAAGCTGATACGCCAGAGTCTTATCATCGAAAGAATATGGCGTATCATAGAGGCGAAAGGTCAATCATCCTATCTGCACAAACAAAACATGCACAAAGTCGATCCCTACAACTTATCGTCCTACACTCAGTGGCATCGAAGTGAGTGCGCGAATACGGGCCGCCGCCACATCACGGGTGATGTGGCCCGCCACCAATTCATCCAGGGTTTGCTCTAACGTCTCTGAAGCGACCGTTGGGGATTGGACAACAGGGACAACACTGCTCGCTTGCGGCAATTTGGCAAAGCTACTAAAAAGCTTCTCGCGCAGGGCAATTGTCAGGTAGATACCAACTAGCAGTACACCTATGCTAAAAGCGGCCAGTGACGTGTGCAGTACAGTCTCCCAGTCTGTGATAGGTGAACCAATCAACCCTGTTACCCAGGTATAGAGCGCAACCACGCCGCCAATTGCCAGGGTCAGGATACCACCACCTAACAGCGACAGTATAAAGCCACGCCGCGCACCAGCCGCAAAGGTTTCTGTTGCATTCCAACGCGCAAGCATGATATCAAGCGGAATATAGCCAACACCAGCAATCACAGCAGCCAGAGTCATAACCCAAGCCGTTGCATCAGGTCGTATCAAAGGAGTACTAGCCAATTCTAATAGGTTAAACAAAGTATAGCCACAACCCCACCAGAACATGGCCGCCGCCAAAGCAGCACCGATTGCCCATTCAACAGCTCTCGCTACCGACAGCTCGATCAGATTTAGCCGACTGGCATCGCGCAACCAGAAGATGTACACACCGACGACGAGTAACCCAAATGTAAGGGGCGACATAAAGTCGTGGATGGCAACAAAGCCAGTAACATCTTTGAGCATGATGGGGAGGTGAAACAAAGGCATCAATAAGAGTGCGATACCTTGATACACACCAAAAAGCACAAATCCTGTACCATACGCCATACCGGCAAAATGCAAAATCAGACGTGGCAAGGTGGCCGTATCCTTACGATTGAGCCAGCCATAGCCGATCCAGAACAATGCAAACCAGAGCAGGTCTACAAACAGCCAGAAAGCATTATACGTCGGACAGCCAGCTGCATCAGGAGGACAGGCATCTAATGTTCCTTTCCCTCCAAAAAACAGTGTATCCACCAATGGCCTGAAATTACTTTGCCAAGCAAAAGTGACCATCAGCAGCAGAATAAGCTGCACACCGTAAAAATGAATTCGTTGGAAAATCAATGCGCCTGTGGCTGTCGCAGGCAAAGGAGTTCGCCGTCGCTCAAACTCTAGCAATACCGCTAATAACAAAGCAGGCAGCGTGATTGCAATAGCACCAGTTATGTCACCAGGAGAGTTCGAGGCCAGCATACCTAGCACGAAAAATCCTGTTGAAGCAACTGTTACAATAACAGACACGCCCTCTACAACATTCAAGAAAAACGAGCGAATTGCCCCCAGCCCTGCGCCCGTATCACTCTGCATATCACGACGTAGTAGCCAATAATGCAATCCACCTAAGAGGCTCGCTGCTATCCAAGAGACAGCAAACAACACAACCGCCTGGATCATGTCTCCGCTCGCGGGAACATTCATGTATTGATAGCGCAACGGCGTAAACAGCAGTAGCACCTGTAGCAATCGCCCCAACGTGGCCATAGCAAAGATGAGCAGGACCATACAGACGGTGTAGAGATAGAAACGATATAAACTTCTTGCCATCATGCCGCTCCTTCCAGAGACAGTAAACAACCTTCCATGCTTAATTTTCCTGACACACAAACCCTTCTTGCTCTCATTGTATGCACGCGCCACGCCTGGTACATAGTGCATTTGACCCATTTTTTGTCTCAGTCAAGGTTGCTCGATAATCGGAAAGAGCATCGTCGGAATATCGATATGGAAAAACGTGCGGACTTCTGCCAGGGCCTGGTCAAATAAGAGATGGACATCCTGTTCACGCACGACAATTTTCTCGTAAGGCGTAATTGGCCGCCCAAAGCGAAACATGCCTTCCTGCTCAGGATGCTCCACTGAGGGAAGGTTTCGCGGGGAAAACAGTTTCTTGCCAATAGTATAGGGAACATGAAAGGCAAAACGGGTATCAGGAAATTTCGCTTCCCTCACTTCGAGAAAATACAGCGTGTAGTAGTCGCGCTCAAAGTGGACAAGGCAGGCGTGACAACGTGAAATATCAGCACCGCGGTCGGTATAGAATTGCCATTTGTTCTCATATAGACCTTCTCTCATCTCTTCATAATGCTCTTCACACAGATGGAGGGTTATTTTGTCAGCATATTCAGGTCGATAGCGCGAGAGGTATGCATAGGGCGTTTGCGCAAGGACATGCATTGCCATATGCTTTTTCATATACCATTCGTCGCGTCTGGCTGCATATTGTTCTCCGCGCCGATGGCCATGTAGCAATTTCACATGGTTTTCCTTCGCCCAACGCGATGCAAATGCTGTCCAATAGGCCAGTTGAAAAACTAGTGCCAGTCCTGCGGAACCTTCTTGCTCCCACAAGTGTACTGATTCGCGCAGAATATCAAAAAAATCCTGACGTAACTGGCGTCGTGTCTTACGTGACTCTACAGATTTACGGCTCCCTTCTTTGCGTCTATCACGCACCTGGGCAGCATACTCATCACGCCAACATTGGATTTCCGCTGGCGTTATATCCATCACTGTACGCCTCTCATGCACAGCATAACAGAGGTCCCGGCTAGCCACATGAAACGTGCGGTACTCAAGAATAGGAATTTTGCCCTCTTTGACCCAACGTTGCCGCTCAACACGCGAACAACACAAGGTTTTTTCTAGCTCTTTTGGGTTCACCGCCAACTCACGCGGAAACATATCCAACAAACGTGCAACTTCACTCTCGCCTGCAATAACCATACACTGCACCTGTGCAAGCAATTGCTCTTTTTTGAGCCTATTACTCTGTGACAAACCAAGAAAGTTTAGCAGGTCTTTTCTGGAAAGCATCGCTAATGTGTCAAAAGATAGCATAGTCTCAACCTCTTTTATAAAGAAATATTGAAATACCGTATGATATATATATACCCATGCTATCA
>DAICZM010000030.1 GCA_027311145.1 Ktedonobacterales bacterium | reverse complement strand
ATTATACACCACTGGGTGTGATTGGAATTATCTCACCCTGGAATTTCCCCTTTATCCTGGCCTTATCAGAGGTTGTGACGGCCCTGATTGTGGGCAACACGGTAGTTTTGAAACCATCGGAGCTAACGCCGTTCAGTGGACAGATTATTGTGGATATGTTTATGCGGGCTGGGCTACCGAAGGATATCTTGCAGGTTGTGCATGGCGATGGGAAAACGGGGGCAGCACTGGTCAAGAGCGGTGTTGACAAGATTTGTTTCACCGGTGGAGGGGCCACTGCGCGCCATATTATGCGTGCAGCCGCATAGAAGCTGACACCTATTGTGTTTGAATTGGGCGGGAAGGACCCGCTGATTGTGTGTGCTGATGCTGATGTAGAACGTGCCGCGCAAGCTGCTGTCTGGGGCGCGTTCCTTAACTGTGGTCAAGTCTGTGCCTCGGTAGAACGTGTGTATGTCCATAAAGATATTGCTGAGCAGTTTATTGCGCGTGTGGTTAAGCTAACAAAGAAATTGCGCGTGGGCGATGCGACAGGTGGCGCAGATGTGGATGTTGGTTCGCTGGTGCATGAGCGGCAGGTGCAGATTATCGAACGACAGGTCAATGATGCGGTAGAGAAGGGGGCGCGTGTGTTGGCAGGCGGTAGGCGGCCTGATAAACTGGCTGGTCCTTTTTATGAGCCAACGGTGTTGACAGGTGTAGACCATACGATGGTGGCTATGCACGAAGAGACGTTTGGGCCGCTGCTGCCTATTAAGGTGGTAGAGGACGATGAAGAGGCGATTCGCCTGGCAAATGATAGTATCTTTGGCTTGGATGCGTATGTTTTCAGTACTGATAGCGCGCATGCCGACCGCGTGGCACGGCGTATTGAGGCGGGCACCGTCATGATTAATGATGTCATTGCTTCCTATATGGCGCCCGAAACGCCCTGGGGTGGTGTCAAACAGTCTGGCATTGGGCGTGTGCATGGTGGGGCACTTGGCTTGAAGGAGTTTTGTCAGGTTCGTCACGTCATGGGTGAACGTGTGCGTTTGCCGCTCAAGCGTGAACTCTGGTGGTATCCTTACCATCAAGCGCAAGTGCCGCTCTTCAAAGGTATTTTTAAGCTCCTTTTTGGGCGTGGAAGGAAAAAATAGCGTGCGAGCGCAAAAAGCAGCGGATTACCTTGCGGTGCTGTTTTTTTTCTTGGCGGACAATATATTACTAGTAAAGGATACCCTTTTTGTAGCGTGACCTCGTCTATGTAACAGCACAGATGGTTACAGGATTTTGTGACATTGGGTGCAGACAAAACGAGTAGCAGAGCGAACAAGCCAAGAAAATACGAGTATACTCTCTTCATTAAATGGCGTTCCATGACAATAAGGGTGAACTGTTATGCAGATAGTGATTATTGGAAGCGGTTTTGGTGGCCTGAGTGCCGCCATTCGTCTTCAGGCGCAAGGTCACGATGTGACTATCATTGAGAAGCGCGATAAGCCGGGTGGGCGAGCGTATGTCTATGAGCAGGATGGTTTTACGTTTGATGGTGGTCCCACAATTATCACAGCCCCCTGGCTTATTCATGATCTCTTTACGCTCTGTGGCAAGAAGACGGAAGAGTATGTGAAACTTGTTCCGATAGACCCTTTTTATAACATTCGTTTTGAGGACGGGCTGGTTTTCCATTATAACAGTGATCGTGAGAATATTCTGCGCCAGATTCGTGCGATCAATCCCGCTGATGTCGATGGCTATCTGCGTTTTGCTCAGGCAGGAGCGCAAATCTATGAAAAAGGCTTCGAGCTTATTGATCAGCCTTTTACACATGTTGGCGATATGTTGAAAGTAGTTCCTGATCTGGTACGTTTGCAGGCGCAAAAATCGGTCGCCGGCTTTGTGAATCAGTATATCAAGGATGAGCATCTGCGTCAGGTTTTTAGCTTCCACCCTTTGTTGATTGGGGGTAACCCATTCCAGAGTACCGCGATTTACGCGTTGATTCATACTTTAGAGCAGAAATTCGGTGTCTGGTACGCGATGGGTGGAACGGGTGCGCTTGTGCGTGGGCTAACGCAGCTGTTCCAGGATATTGGTGGGAAGATCGTGCTGAATGTGGAGGCATCTGAGATCGTTATTGATGAGCGTAGTGGGCGTGCGAACGGTGTGCGCACGTATAGCGGTGAATGGTTTCCAGCAGATACGGTCGTCAGTAATGCTGATGTTGCCTATACGTATCTCAATCTTGTGCCGGCCCATGTTCGTCGCAAAAATACGGATCGCCGGATCAAGAGTATGGAATATGCGATGTCGCTTTTTGTCCTCTATTTTGGCACAGATCGCCAGTATGAGAACGTAGCGCACCATGAAATCTTGATGGGGCCGCGCTATAAAGGTCTGCTCAATGACATTTTCAAACGCAAACATCTGGCGAAAGATTTCTCGCTCTACCTTCATCGTCCAAGCGCGACAGACCCATCAATGGCTCCCGACGGCTGTGATTGCTGGTACGTGTTATCGCCTGTGCCGCATTTAGGTGGGGATGTCGATTGGACGACGATGGCAAAGCCATATCGTGACTCGATCATCCAATACCTGGAGCAACGCTACCTCCCAGACCTCTCGAAGCACATTGTGACGGAACATGCTATCAATCCACTTCACTTCCGTGATACGCTCAATAGCTACCTGGGTAGTGCCTTCTCAGTTGAGCCATTGTTAACGCAGTCGGCATGGTTTCGCCCGCATAATATCAGTGAAGATGTACCAAATCTCTACTTTGCTGGTGCAGGGACTCATCCTGGTGCGGGTTTGCCAGGCGTCATGAGTTCTGGTAAAATAGTAGCAGATATGATTGGTCCATCACCTGAACTGGCGCGTTTGCGTGCATTGTCACTAGGACAACACGTTTGATTGCCAGCGCACGCTACTTCCTATTTTGTTCTCAGGTCCGAAGTCGCTAAGGGGGAGTTTCACTCTCCCTTACTGTATTTACGACACTTTAGTGGCTAATGGTGTTTATACAGAGAAAGAGCCGAGAAAAACCTGAAAACCTACAAGGAGGGTACACTATGGCAGGAAGACATCGCTGGACTTCGGGTCTGACAGCCAGTACATGGTTGCTTGGGCTTACCGTAACCAGTGGCTTGACCATTTTAGCGAGCTGGGTTGTTGAAGAGTTTTCTAGCCCCCATAAACTGTTAGCTGAGGCAGATTTTACCTGGGACGTGCCTACGTTCTACAGCGAACCTCCGGCTACTGTACAACGTCCCTTGCTCTTCAAAGCGGTTGATGGAACGCTCTTGCGTGGCGATTTCTGGGCACAAGCGCAGCCAGCACCCACAATAATACTCTGCCATGGCTATCGTATCCATCGTTCACATCTACGTTCTGTTGCTGCTGTTGAGTATGCTTGTGGCTATAATGTGTTATTGTTCGATTTTCGTGGCCATGGCGATAGTGATAGCGTAACAACGAGTGGCGGCAATGCGGAAGTGCGTGATCTGGAAGCCGCGATTGTTGTGGCCAGTCGACAGGCCGAGACATTATCCAACCGCATCATTATTCATGGCTTCTCGATGGGCGCAGCTGTTGCCTTGCTCACACCGCTACAGCCGGAGATCGTCGCCATTATCGCTGATAGTCCCTATGCCCGTTCAGATTGGGTACTGTCACGGATGGTAACCTATCGTATGCATCAGGCCATCCATAACTGGTTACCCTGGTTGCAACCGCTCCAGTGGGTCGCACCGCTTTTGGCCGCAGCCATTGTCGCAATTAGCACAATTGTGTTTCGCCTGCGCTTCGGCTATGACTTTGTGGCACGTCCAGAGGCAACTTTCAAACGTTGGCAGCGCAAAATGCATGCTAAAAATGGCTCTCACCTGCATGCGGTTCCTATTCTGCTGGTTCACTCGTTCGGCGATGAGCTTATTCCTATTGCTCATGCACATCAGATTGTTGCACAGGCAAAAGGCTATCATGTTGAGTTAGAGACCTACTTTGTCGATGGGCGTACCCACTGTGGCGCGTATGGCTATGACCCTAAACAATATGGGCAAGTCATGAAAAACTTTTTAGAACGCTGCCTGCGACAGGATTTTCCTGAGCAACATCGCCATTTTAGCTGAATTGGCAGAAATTGATCGGCAAAAGACTTGCATCTTTGCACTCTTCTCTGCATAATTGCAGTAGAGAGGTTTTTGTGGTGAAATGCCCTTTGGGGATGTATGTTGAACACTGTATATACCTTCTTCGCACAAACGTACCACGCATAGGTGTGCCAGGGGATGAATGATGTTGTTTCCAGATGATGCCAGGCAAGCTACTGAGGCGGCGCAAGATACAGATGCATTGGCAGTATTGCCGCGTATTGTAGATCATCGTAGCGTGTTAACGGAGCGTCGTCAGCAGATTTTGCAACAGAAGTCGGCGGACCATCAAACAGACGCACTACCCAAAATTGCCGTGGAAGCAATTCCTCCCAAAACGATCCTGCGTCAGGTGATTCAACTTCGTGAAGAGAATTATCATTTACGTTCTCATCTCGAAGAGGTGCAACAAGCGTATGATCGTTTGATGGCTGCCTATAATGAGCTACAAGGTGAATTTGATGGTGATGTAGCGACAATTCATCACGGCTATCGGCAAGAGCTTGTACAGTATCATCGTCAGTTGCAAGCTGCACTAGAAGAACGTGATCGCTTGCAAGATCAGTATCACGAGCTAGAGGTGCAGTATCAAGACCTGTTTCACTCTTTTCACACTGCTGTAGAAGAAGAAGCCTATAAGATGGTGACGCAGGCAGCCCAAATCCTGGATCAGACGCCAGATCAGGCTCCAGTCCTTTTGCATGATGTTGTCAGGTCGTTAGAGCTTCGTGCGCAACAACTCGAAGATAAACATCTTGTGGAGACGTTGTACCTGAAACGTGAGGTGCAGCAACTAGCGGATGTTTTGCAGCAGGAACGCCAGCAAGTCGAGCGCGAGCGGCAACAACTTGTGATTATGCAGTATTCGATTAGTGAGCAAGCCGTTTTGCGCCGGAAAGTATTGCAGGCTCGTCTTCATATGCGTTGGAAAATATCTTTTGTTGCAGCCGCAAGCGGGTTATTAGTTTTGCTACTCGCCCTGCAATATGTTTTCTTGCTTTGGTTCCACATCCCTATTAGTGGTTTTGTTTCCCTTGCGCTGATTGCTCCGTTAGTTCTGTGTGCGTTGCTGTCAATGCTGCTTGCCCATCCACTTTCAATGCTCCGCCATATCTATCTCAGTGCGCCACGTAAGCAGAAAGCCAAAAAAGCGTAGCAGGAAAGCATACCTATCTATGCTTATGCATGCTTTCCTATTCCACTCTCCACGGCCATTAGCCGCGCAACTTGAGAACGGTCTCAACAATGCGGCGGTTGCTGGCGGCGCGTTTGCTCGTTAGATAGGCTTCAAAAGCTGCTTGTTGAAGGCCGGTTGAGAGTGTGGGATAGGCGTGAACGGTGTTGAAAATGTCGCTGAGCGTGAGATGATGCTGCATGGCGAGAGCAAGCTCACCGAGCAGTTCGCCGGCATGCGAACCAACGATATGTGCCCCAACAATCTCATCTTTCTTGCCGGCCAGGATCAGCTTGATGAAACCAAGCGTTTCATGTTCTGCTTGTGCGCGATCAATTTCTGCCCAGGGAAAACGTTCTTCACGCACATCTTTATAGCGTTGTTCTGCCTCGCTGCGTGTGATCCCTATGCGTGCCGCTTCCGGGTCGGTGAAGGTACACCAGGGGATGACGCGATAGTCCGTTTTTTTCTTATAGACAGGAAGCAGAGCATTTTGGGCTGCTATACCCGCCTGATATGCGGCAACATGTGTGAAGAGATAGCCGCCAATCACATCCCCAATTGCCAGGATATGTGGCGTTGTCGTTTGCAGGTAATCATCCACTTTGATGCCTTTGTGATCATACTGCACGCCAGCCGCCTCTAGGTTGAGTTGTTCGACGTTGGGATGACGGCCTAATGCCAGGAGTAATTCATCGGCTTCAAAAGTGAGTAGTGCATCACCTTGTTGGACGGTGGCGATTTTGCGTGTCCCGCTCCGTGTGGCTTGTATGAAGCGTGCGTTTGTGACGATCGTGATGCCTTCATGTTGTAGCACTTGGGTAATCGTTGTAGAGACTTCGTGATCTTCTTTTGGGAGGAGTCGCTCAGGGCCTTGAATAATGGTGACCTGTGTTCCAAGTCGTGCGAATGCCTGCCCTAGTTCGACGCCAATAGGGCCGCCGCCTACGATGAGAAGAGAGCGCGGGAGAGCTAGTAAATTGAAGACGTCTTCATTGGTGAGATAGCCTGTGTCCTGTAAGCCTGCTACGGCGGGAATTGCCGGATGTGAGCCTGTGGCAATAATTGTATTGCGCGTGGTGATCTCCTCGCCGTTGAGCAGGAGTGTTGTTGGCGATTTGAAGGTCACTGCGCCAAAACGCACCGTGACGCCCTCGGTATAAATTGTTTCGGCTTCGCGTACACGTGCGATGACGCCCTGAATCGCCTCTGTGACTTTCGCCATATCAATATCAACGTTTGTGGGTGTTAGCCCCAGACTCATGACTGTTTTGGCTTGTTGGACAACCCGTGCGACATGCAGCAGGCTTTTGCTGGGAACACAGCCATAATTTAGGCAGTCGCCACCGAGACGTTCCTTATCGATGAGCAACACGTGCGCTCCGAGAGCGGTAGCCACACGTGCTGCGGTGAGGCCAGCAGAGCCGCCGCCAAGAATAGCCAGGTCATACTGTGTTCGAGCCATAGGTGTAAAAACTCCTGTTTGAGAAGATTACCGATGTGATGCATTCATCTTTGTGAGAGCATGTTGTAAGATGATGGCAGATGATTTCTCAGGTATACCACGTATACGAAGTGCAATGTTTACGGAGTTATGGCCGTCTGCCTGTATTTGCTGCCTGCCTGCACATCGCTCGGAGGGCATTGCTGTGCATCTTAGGTGCATGTATTGTGCAAAAAATATTGCTTTTCGTGTACCAAGAGAAAGAAAAAATTTGATGAGGAGATGTCTTCATGACCCAGAATGCTCGTGCTGTCGGCAACCTGAAACAACATACCATATGGCAGAATGGTCATGCCCCAGAACCCTGTACCGTGGTTATCTTTGGCGCAACCGGTGATTTGGCCCAGCGCAAACTGTTGCCAACGTTGGCCCACCTCTGGCACGATCACCCGATGAAAGAGAGTTTTTGTATTGTCGCTTTTGCACGCCGCCCTATGAACGATGCGCAATGGCAGGCGACCGTCTTGGGGTCGATCAACAAATATATGCCAGAGGATGATAGATTGGATAGTGAGGCGCAACGCGGTTTTGCCGAACGCCTGTTTTACTGCCAGGCCGATATCAGTAGCGATGACGGCTATCACAAGTTGTCGGCGTTGTTGGATACGCTCGATCATGAGCGTGGCACACGTGGCAATCGTATCTTTTATCTTTCAACGCCGCCAGAACTGGACCCGATGATTATTGCGCATTTGGGTAGCTCTGGTCTGGCCCAGCCAAAACAGCATAGTGATGGGCAGGGGCAAGCGTGGACGCGTCTGATTATCGAGAAACCCTTTGGGCATGATCTCGCTTCGGCCCAAAAATTAAATAGCGATCTGGGTAAGGTCTTCGGTGAGGAGCAGATTTATCGCATTGACCACTATATGGGCAAAGAAACTGTACAGAATATTCTCGCGTTGCGTTTTGCGAATAGTATTCTGGAGCCGCTCTGGAATCAGAAATATATTGATCATGTGCAGATTTTGGTGGGGGAGAGTATCGGGATTGAATCTCGCTCGGAATATTATGAAACATCTGGCGCTATTCGCGATATGGTGCAAAATCATATCATGCAGGTGCTTTGTTTGACATGTATGGAAGCACCGGTGGCTTTTGATGCGGATGCCATTCGCGATGAAAAGGTGAAACTTCTGCGCGCTATCCCATTGTTCACGCCCGAACAGGTGGCGCAACGCACAGTGCGCGGGCAATATACGGCTGGTGTGGTAGATGGTCAGCCAGCGGAGGGCTATCTGGAGGAACAGGGCGTCAACCCCGAATCGACGACGGAGACTTTTGTCGCGCTCAAGTTGTTCATTGAGAACTGGCGTTGGGCAGATGTTCCATTTTATATTCGCACTGGCAAGCGGCTCCCCAAACGCAGCACGGAGGTCACTGTTCAGTTTAAGCGTGTGCCGCATCAGCTGTATAAGCTTGAGGAGACACAAGGTTTGACGCCGAATCGCTTGACAATTCGTATTCAGCCTGATGAAGGCATCACGCTCAAATTCGGAGCAAAAATACCGGGGGCCGCGCAGCATTTAGCTTCAGTGGACATGAGTTTCTCCTATAACACGGCTTTTGGGATTCAATCACCGGATGCTTACGAACGTCTCCTTGCAGACTGTATGATGGGTGATTCTACGCTTTTTATTCGCCGTGACGAGATCGAAACATCATGGCGTTTAATTGATGGCATTACATCTATCTGGCAACAGATGGGGCCTGACACAGTGAAACCCTATGCTTCAGGAACATGGGGACCGGATGCCGCACAAGAACTGATTGAGCAAGACGGACGTAACTGGGATAATCCGTAGCGGAACGTCGGTTCTTTTGAAGAGGCATACTGCTCAGGGGGTGAAGGCTTGCAAGCTCTCACCCCCTGAGCAGTATTGTGGAAAAAGCAAACGATCAGGTTAGCCGAGCAGGTGCTCCATTTGTGTTAGGTAGCTATCGAACAGCTGGCAGGTTTGACGGATAGGCTCTGGTGATGTCATGTCGACGCCAGCTTTCTTAAGCAACTCGATGCTATAGTCGGACGAACCAGAACTCAGAAATTTGGCATAGCGTTCCACGGCTGGTTGCCCCTCGTGCAAAATCTGTTGAACAAGGGCAGAGGCAGCAGAGATGCCCGTTGCATATTGGTAGACGTAGAAATTGTAGTAGAAGTGTGGGATGCGTGCCCATTCGATGCCAATCAGATCATCAATGACGGTTTCACCCCCGTAATACTTCTCGTTGAGCTGTTTGTATATGCTTGAGAGGGTATCAGTGGTCAAGGGTTCACCTTGTTCCGCCTGTTGATGAATCTGTTGTTCAAATTCAGCAAACATCGTCTGGCGGAAAAGCGTGCCGCGAATATCCTCAAGGGCGTGATTGAGGATGGCGAGGCGCGTTGCGGCATCTTGTGTGTTGTGTAACAGATAATGGGTGAGTAGTCCCTCATTGAGGGTTGATGCCACTTCTGCGACGAAGATCGTGTAATCACCATAGGGATAGGGCTGGTTTGTGCGTGTGTAGAAGGAATGCATCGAGTGTCCCAGCTCGTGAGCCAGTGTGTAGACACTATCGCGGTCGCTTTGATAATTGAGCAAGATGAAAGGTTGCGTGCCGAATGCGCCCCCGCTATAGGCTCCCCCACGTTTGCCCGGTGTTTCATAGACATCAATCCAACGTTGTCTGAAGCCTTGTTTGAGCGTAGAAATATAATGCTCGCCTAGGGGAGCCAGGGCAGTTGCAACCATCTCACAGCCTTGTTGGTAGCTGATTTCTTCTTTGATATCCTCAACGATTGGCACGTATAAGTCGTACATGTGCAACTCATCGAGTTGTAGCATGCGTTTGCGCAGACGCATGTAGCGGTTAAGGATTGGAATATGCTCGCTCACGGTCGTGATCAGGTTATCATAGACACTAACAGGGATGTTATTGCGTGCCAAAGATCGTTCGCGGCAGGTGGCATAATTGCGCTGGCGCGTATAGAAAATGTCGGTTTTGACTTGTGCCGAAAGGGTCGCGGCGATAGTATTACGCTGCTTGAGGAAGGTCTCATGGATGCTTTCAAAGGCAGCTTTGCGCACGCGGCGATCTTTGTTGCGGATAAACGAGAGGTAGTTTCCTTTTGTCAGTTGAACTGTTTCGCCACTGTCGCTGACGATGGTAGGAAGCTGTAGATCGGCATTATCGATCATCGAAAAGATGTCGTCGGGGGCACTGGTTATATCTCCAGCAGATGCCAGCACCGCTTCTACCTCAACGGAGCGAATATGTGGGCGTTTGCGATTGAGGTCGTGTAGTTGTTGTGTGTAGAGTGCTAAGCCAGCGGTTTCACGTGTATACTGATCGAGTGTTTCTGGTGAGAGTGCCAGAATCTCTGGCTCGATATATGAGGCGATGGTGGATGATCGCACGTAGAGTTGCATGGCACGATCTGCCATACCTTGATAGAGGCTATTGGTCGTGTCTTCATCGCGGCGCATGGAGGTATACACATAGAGACGTTCAATCTGCTCGAACAACTGGTCGCGTTTCTGTAAGACGGCGAGCAACGCCGCCCCATTTTGCGCCATGGTGGCCTTGAGCGCTTCCAGTTCTGGCAATTGTTGCTGGAGCGATTGAAAATGCAGTTCCCACGTTTCGTTAGTAGAAAAGATGCTTTCGAGATTCCAGGTAAACTCGCTTGGAATATCCTCGCGTTTTTTTAATGTTTGCACTTGCACAGTCGGAGCAACCTTTCAGGTGTATAGAGAAAGCACTGTTGTGTTTTACGTGCTTGTATGTGTCATATCATATCACAGATGCGAAATATGCCGTTCACCGATCAAACAAGCTGGATGCGTATTCACCGTTTTACCGTGAGCCAGCATCCAGCTTGTCGCTAGAGGGATCGCAAGTAAACTGTTTTAAGCATCTGCATGCTCCTGCTCCTGCTCATCACCATCACCATCACCATCACCATCACCACCATCATCATCATCATCATTTGGTGCGGGAAGCAGATCCTCGCGGTCTCCCCATTTTTCCAGAAAGCGGTAGAAATTCCGCTTGTTTTGGCGTGCCTGCTCGCTTTCAGAAGAATTGCTCTCTCTACTTGTTGGATGACAAATGAGTGGCAGGTTATAGACAACGTGCGCATCGGTGCCGCTATCGCGGATAGCAAAGGTAAAATCGATATCCATGTAGGCAGGAGTGCGATAGCCCTCATCAAACAGGCCGACGTCACGCAAAAATTTGCGCTGGAAGGCGATGCAGGGTCCGTCAACGGCGACAACCTCGCCATTCTGCTCGGAGGTGCTTTCTTCAAAATGGCGTAGATCATCGGTATGCAAGCCGTGTGTGCCGATAATGCCGATAGCACTATCTTCGAGCAGGGTGGCGAGTGGCGTAAAAATGTCACCGGAGAGTTCGGTAGAAGAATCGAGGAGCAGAATATAATGGCCCCGACTCTGTTTCAGACCGATATTGCGTGCCTCAGCTGCTCCTACGATACGGCTTGTACGTATGACATGTAAGCGCGGCTCTTGATAACGGGTCATCTCGGCCCACAGGTCGATCCCATCCTTTGAGGAATTATCAACGAGAATAATTTCTATATCAGCATTGTCGGCGAAGCGCAAAACACTCTCGATACAGCGACGCGTTTGATCGTGGGTATTCTGCGCTAGAATGTTGATAGAGAAGGTGCAGCGGTCAACCTCGTTAAGGAACGAAGGAAGCTGGCGCGCTGTGCGATACTGTTTGCCATCGATAGTAATGCTGGGTAGTATCACTAGATGTGCCCCATGTGGGTTATCTTTGACGAGATAGCCAGCGTCTTCGAGTTGGCGTTTAAGCGCGTCAGCACGATCATATTGACCGCGCCGACGTAACATGTCGCGTTCGTGCGAAAGTGCCAGAATGTCAGCGGGAATACTATGACGATATGGTTGGGTAGTCATACTCTAAATCCTTCCGTACAACACTACGCTACACTGGTACGCTATTAAAGCGTGTCTGCCTCTGAACCTCACCGGTGTATCCATAGCGGTCCTAAAAATGCTTGGAACAGTGAGGAAATGGGCGCAGGCAATCATCCTCTAGACCATGCCATCATATACGGGGAACTACTTGTTGAGAGAGCATAGTGGTGACTTTCCCTTTCCTGTTCATGGCGTCAATTATCTGCATAGTATTATACCATAGGAAAAGATGGACGATGGTGATGCTGAGCGATTTTGCCTGTTTTCCCTGCGCATATGTGCCGCAAAATACTTGATATTCGGTGTGGCTAATGCTATAGTGGCATCAGTCAAAGGTATGGGTACTTAGCTCAGTGGGAGCGTACTTCGTTCGCACGTGCGCCGTTGAGGCGTACAATTCGCAGTTACGATAAAACGTGGCATCTCTGGTGTCAAGGAGATTAAAGCAGCGGCTCTGCCTAGACCTGAAAGGGCGAGGGAACAATAGCTTGCCGCGAAAAGGCCGAAAGCTATAAGTACCTAAAGCTTGTCGGTCAGCTAAGCTGTATATGGTTAAGCCTGTATTGGTTGAATGTCATCCGAGCGATCTAGCGAAGGTTCCACGCCACCACGGTACTATAGGGCGTGTGCGTCGGTTCAATACAAACGGTGTGAGTGTATTGAAAGACACTACGACGCGGCAATACTGCAATGGGCAGTAACCGGAGAGTGACGAACCTAAGTACAGCACAAGCGGATTGTATGAGACTACGGGATTACCTAAACGTCGAGAGACGCATGGTAACAGAACGCTCATAGTAGTCAAATGATCGGGGTAATGCTCGATACAGGGCGAAGGAGTGTAGAAGGTATTCCACCTTCCTGTTAAGGTTGTGATGGATGTCGCACAAGGCCAATAACGGGATAGGTGGCTAGGAGGCCCTAGTGACTGGAAGACCGAAATTAGTTCGGAGAGCATTGGTATTAGTAGGTTAGACCTTCTTCCTAGACAGCAAGGACACAATAGGAAACGTGTCCCGAAAAAGGAAGACAAAAAGGACATAATCGAAAACCTGTAGAGAACGGGAGAAAGACACGACCACTATGCAACAGATTACGGAAACTTCAAAAGTTATCAAAAGACTAGAGATAATCCGCAAACTCAACGCAAAGAGGAAGTGGATTAACGATAGTCTCTACAAATTGATGCTTGAAGAAGACATGTATGTCCTAGCGTACGAACGTTTGAAATCAAATCCAGGGAACATGACCCCAGGAATGGACGGCGAAACGCTAGACGGTTTCTCAGTGGAAGAAATCAGCAAAGTAATCTCACAGATGAAAAGCGAGAGCTACCAATGTAGACCCGTCCGTGAGTCATTCATACCAAAGGCCAACGGGAAGCTTAGGAGACTAGGCATCCCGTGTCCACGGGACAAGGTTGTACAAGAAGTGGTACGGATAATCCTAGAGGCAGTCTATGACAGCCCCCACGGTCCGTACTTCAGTGAACACAGCTACGGTTTCAGACGTAGAAAGTCCGTCCACGACGCGCTAAAGGAAATCCAGACCAAATGGTCTGGAATGATCTGGTTAGTTGAAGGAGATATAAAATCCTGCTTCGATGACATTGACCATCACATATTGGTCGATATACTGAGAAAGAAAATCAAAGATGAGCGGTTTCTGTCGCTCATCTGGAAATTCCTAAAAGCAGGGTATCAAGACCTTGAACGAACCAGACACGACTCACTAGCTGGAACTCCACAGGGAGGTATAGCATCGCCAATACTGGCAAACATATATCTGCATGAGCTAGACACATTTGTAGAGCAAATGCAGGTGGAGCTAGAAAAAGGCAAGAAACGCAAACCTAACCACGAATACGAACTCATCTCAGATAGAAGGTACAGAATGGCAAAAGCCGGAAAGGCCGATTCAGAAGAGTTCAAGAGGTTGGGGGTGCAGATGCGAAAACTCCCATCACTGGACACACGCGACCCGAACTTTGTCAGAATTAAGTATGTACGTTACGCCGACGACTGGTTAATAGGAGTAATCGGAAGTCACGATTTGGCAGAGGAGATCAAAAATAGAGTTGGCGAATTCCTAAAGGACAAACTCGCTCTGACCTTGAGCCAAGACAAGACCAGGATAACCAATGCCAGGACGGAAGAAGCCGAATTCTTAGGGTATAGGATTCGTAAAGGCAGAACTAGGGACGCCCAAAAAGTTACAACATCTACCAACAGTTCTAGAAGACAGTTCAAAAGACGGTCTACTGGAATGGAAGTGGTGTTAAAGACACAAATGGACAAGCTTATAAAACAGCTAAGTACAAAGGGTTTTTGTGACGGAAAGGGAACCCCGAAACATAAAGCAGGTTGGACACTATTGGATGAGGACCAGATCATCAGTCTGTACTCCTCTATTAACAGAGGGATACAACAGTTTTACCGTCCCGCCGATAACTGGCCCGAACTGCAAAGGATACAATACATACTGAAATATTCCTTGGCAAAGACTCTGGCATTGAAGAAGAAAGTTTCTATCACCAGAGTCATGAAATCAAGGGACATAGGTGTCCAAGTAACAAACAAAAATGGACAGGCCAGAAATATAATGTTTTTCAGAAACACGGACTGGACAGTTAAAAGAGATGCTTTCAAAAACAGCCCGGATATTGATCTAGTCAGAATGAACGTGAGACTGAGAACACGAAGCAAGCTAGGACTACCGTGTGTGGTGTGTGGCGACCCCAACAAAGTTCAAATGCATCACGTGCGGCATATCAGAAAAATGGACGGAGGAGTACCAAAAGGCTTCACAAGAGTTATGGCGGCACTCAACCGTAAACAAGTTCCGGTATGTAAAACATGTCATGAGAAAATACACAGAGGGGAATACGATGGCCTGCGTCTGAAAGATTTGGCGTATGACTTGCGGAAAGTCAGAATGTTAGCGGATATAACAATAACAACGTTGGTCAAAGGGCAAGAGTCTAGTCTAACCTCTGGATAGCCTTAAAGGGCGAGAACCAAGTACCTGAACAACCGAATACAACAACGCACCAACGAGCCTACATAGGCCATTGGAAAAACGCGAAGCTGTATGAATGCGGCATTATCAAACTGCGATCTACAAAGGTTCAAACTGACGTGGTATTACCCGCCATTTCTCCAAACGAAACTCCCGTTCGTTTGGAGACCAAAGTAGGACAAGGATAAGGTAAGGACGTGGCGGTCCGAAGAACTTCCCATATGGGTTGAGAGCATTGTGACTCCATACAACGACGCTAAGCGTTGAAAGTATGGAGTTGTTTTTTGTTCTCTCTCAATCAATAGGAAACTTGTAGTTATTAAGGCTTCCTAGTGGATACCTTTGGAGAGCCGTGTGCTATGAAAGTAGCCCGCACGGTTCGGAGAGAGGTAGCTGGAAACGGGTTTCGCAAGAAATACCGCGCTGGCTACCTACTCTATCGAAATGGTCGAAAAAGGCCAGGAAAGTTCTTGACAATCCTGTTCTCTCATGCTATAGTAGCCCTTGTTCAAGGGTGCTTAGCTCAGTGGGAGAGCACTTGCTTCACACGCAAGGGGTCACTGGTTCGATCCCAGTAGCACCCATTTTTTGTTCTTCTCAATAATCCTCATTTTTTGCTCTACGTCCCTCTATCATGATGGTTTGCTTCCGTGAGAATGTTGTGCAGGTGTTTAGCCAATTGGGGCTGTATGAAACGCGGTTTATGCCGATAACAACTCGTAGCTGGTGATGTAGTATTGTGAGAAAATAACTGAAACAAAAGTTTAAACTGTTTGCAAGGTGATGGTTCTGAGGAGTATAATAGGCAAAGAGGGAACAGTCTTATAGTAGGGCGCTGGAGTGTGAGGAACAATAGGAGAGAGCATATGCCAGGTGCATTAGCTAAAATCCATGTTACGAATGTAACGGGTTTGATTGTTTTGCTGGTTATGTGGGTTGTCCTTTTTAAATGTGCCCATGTGTTGATGATGCTAACACGGCATGAGCCATTGCTTGGTTGGGCAATTGGCCCATTTGGCATCAGTGTGATGTTTCTTCATGAGCCATCGTTGCTGTATATCTGGTTTGATGTCGTGATACCTGCGTGTGTATCGGGTATTGTGTTGTATACAGGTCTCTTCACCTCGCTTTCACCGCTAGTCCTTCCCCACTATCCCTTTTTGGAGATGTTGGTTATTATCGGGGGTGTGGCTCTAACTAGTACAGGGGATGTGTATAATGCGCTGCGGGACATGCGCCACCCGCTTTGGGGTGAGGCACGTGTGTTGCGTAGTATCCAGTTTTTGCGTGCAACCTGGGCCAGAATTCATTTTACGCCTTTTGGCTACTCTTACTTGAACGATCATTTTGGAGCTAGCCCAACTGATCTTTTGCAGGTTCTTTCGTAGCCTACAGTCTACATGTGTTTGATCTCTTCGTGTTCTGTTTCTGCTGGCGTGTGAGGTATACAGGGAAGTGTGAAGTAAAACGTGGTGCCTGTGCCTTGCTGAGCATGCACGCCAATTTTGCCGCCGTGTCTTTCTATAATCGCTTTTGCCACATAGAGACCCAGGCCGACACCGGCGTACTGGCGGCTGTTCATATTGCGCACGCGGTAGAAGCGTTCAAAAATGTGGTCGATCTGATCTGGCTGAATGCCGACCCCTTGATCGGTAATGCTAATCAGATATTCGTGTGCCTGACGTTGGAGTGAAACGGTGATTTGTCCGCCATGAGGGGAGTACTTGACCGCATTATCGAGGATGTTGCCGATGACTTGGGCGATACGATGGCGATCTGCCTTAAGCAGCGTATCGGTAATCTGGATATCAAGATAGATCGTATGTTGCTCAGAACTCATTTGTACAGAATGAATGGTTTCTGATAGAACATCCGCGAGATGGAAGGTGCTATATTGAAGGGCTAATTGTCCGTTCTGTACTTGCGAAAGATCAAGCAGCTCGTTTACCAGTCGCTCTAGATGATCGCTCTGACTATGTACGATATAGAGACTACGCAAATCCTGGCTCTCTGGTGAATCACTAGGGGAGCTGGCATAGGGTGCAATTTCCACTTGCCTTCTGCGGATACGTCGCTCGATGCGCCGGATTAGGTGTTGCGTGTAGCCTTTGATCGTTGTAAGTGGCGTGCGCAACTCATGTGAAACAATCGAGACAAATTCATCCTTAAGTTTTTCGATTTGTTTGTTGGATGTCACATCGTTGATGACGGCAACTACACCGATAGGTTGTGGTGTCACCCCGCTGGCATTATGCAATGGAGAAGCACTGACATTGAGTGTGAGGGGAACCGTTTCGCCGGGTTCACCGACGATAAGCTCTTGATTGGTGATGACATGGTCAGTTAAGGCAGTGTCGATGATTTGTGCGAGACGACAGAGCCAGGTTTTTTCTTCTGTAAGCGCAAGGTCGTTGATACGGAAAGGAAACTCATCCTGGAGTGTGATGTGGGCCTGCTCAAATAATTGGCGTGCGGATTGGTTGAGTGACGTCACAATGCCTTTGGCGTCTGTGATTAAGAGTCCTTCGGCCATGCTGCGAATGACGAGTTCCAGGCGTTGACGCTCAAAATCGGCTTGCCGCCAGAGCGCATTTTCACGCTCACGCAAGCGCACGTTATCCAGGGCGACGGCAGCATAGTCTGCGATCATGGTGGTGAAATGGAGCATTTCAGTATCGAAGGTGCTGACGAGTTCGTCAAACAGGCTGAGCATTCCAATAATGCGATTTTCCACAATTAAGGGCACGTTGAGAACCGAGCCGATTTCTGTACATTCCATTGCTTCCGGGGTACGGTATTGTGCAACTTCGTCAGGAGCATCAAAATAGGCGGATGAGATCAATTGCTCGACGCTAATGGAGGGAAAATCGATAACATGGGCGGCACTGACAATACGTTGTAGCATGTCCTCGAAGAAGGCCGCACTGAGGGGCTGGCAGGGAATAATAAATAGCTCAACCGGATTCTCTTTGAGAAGGATACAGCAAGCTGAAAAACTATAAAGTTCTTGCAGCGCAAAGAGCAAGGCCCGGTGTACATGAAACCGATCAATTGCTGCTACAAAACGCTTGCCAATTGTATTAATATAGATGAGTTCCTGGCGTACCTTCTCCAATTCCAAATGGTCGCCGTGTGCATTAGAGGAGCGGTACATGCCGTTTGTAACCTGGGGCTTAGGTTGCACGCTGCTCTCCATCATAAATTGTGTCATTGTTGTTGCCGTAGTTGTCGGTCGATCTCCTCATGGAGGGGAGGGGCAATGATATTGCCCGTTAGCTCTCTTAAACCAGAAAAACATTCATTGAGCAAGGCATCTAATCCTGCGGCGAGTTCTTGTGCAGTTACGTAGGATAACTGTTCGTGAATAACTGCTGGCACGACCTCGGTATAGGACATATTGGCAAGAAAGTATAAAAACGGATACTGTGGCTGAATACGTTTAGCGGCACCTTGCACCAGGATACGTGTTGTGATGTTGCCCAACAAGGGGGCAACACGCTCATCAATCAACCGTAGAGCCTTTAAGTATGCCTCTGTAACATCTTTACGGGAGACGGAAGAGGAGTTGTCGGATATGGATGACACGTTAGGCTCCCTTCGCTGTTGAATATACTCTCCACATATTAGTATATCATAGTTGCCAATATATCGTAAGTGGGTAGTACCT
>DAICZM010000309.1 GCA_027311145.1 Ktedonobacterales bacterium | reverse complement strand
TCGTAGGGGCGTGATTCATCACGCCCTGCTCACAGGCACAAAAAAGGTACACGGTGACGATTGACAGAACACTAGGGGTTTTTACAACTCCATACTCTTCGTCTTGACGATGCTTGCTACACGCTCCATAAACTGTGCAAGCGGCATCGATTTGAGGTCCACATTCGTGCGCAGGCGTACCGAGACAGCCTCAGAGGCCGCCTCTTTATCACCTATAACCAGCATGTAAGGGATTTTCTGAAGCTGCGCTTCGCGAATTTTGGCATTCATACGCTCGCCACGTACATCGATCTCGGCACGGATGCCAGCCGCTTTGAGCGTCTCCAGCACGCTGTTGGCATACTCGTGATGGCGGTCGGCAATTGGGATGACCATCGCTTGCACGGGCGAGAGCCAAGCCGGAAAGGCTCCGCCAAAATGCTCGATCAGCATAGCCATAAAGCGTTCCGTTGAACCCGTCACAGCGCGGTGAATCATCACGGGCCGGTGTGGTTGCCCATCCTCACCGACATACTCTAGCGCGAAATTCTCCGGTTGCACGAAATCAAGCTGAATCGTCGAGCATTGCCATTCACGGCCCAGCACGTCGCGCACCATGAAGTCCACTTTGGGGCCATAGAAGGCGGCCTCGCCAATGCCGATCTCGTACTGGATGCCCTTGTCCTCAACAGCTCCGCGCAGTGCTGCTTCCGCCGTCGCCCAGACCTCGTCATTGCCCACATACTCTTCGCGTTTCTGTGGGTCGCGTAGCGAGAGACGCACCGAGTAATCCGCCAGACCATACGTCTGAAAGGCCTCTAGCGTCAGGTTAACCGCACGGTTGAACTCTTCTTGAATCTGGTCGGGGCGCATGAAGACGTGAGCATCGTCCTGCGTTAAGCTGCGCACACGCGCCAGACCCGTCAACGTGCCCGCTTTCTCATAACGGTAGAGTGTGGCAAACTCAGCATAACGAATGGGCAGTTCGCGATAGCTATGCATCTGCGCCTTATAGAGCAGGATATGATGCGGGCAGTTCATCGGCTTGAGCATAAAAGCATCGTCTTCCGACATTTCCTGCTCGCCCTTCATCACCGGGAACATATTCTCACGATACGTGTACCAATGCTTAGACGTTTTGTAGAGACGCACCTTGCCCAGATGTGAGGTCCACACGTGCTGATAGCCATAGCGTTCTTGCGCTTCACGCACATACCCCTCCATCAAATGACGGAGCATCTCGCCACGTGGCAGAAACATCGGCACACCAGCAGGAAGATCTTCACTCATCACAAAGAGTTTCAACTCACGCCCCAGCTTGCGATGGTCGCGCTTCATGGCCTCTTCTAGACGCCATAGATATTGATCGAGTTCTTCCTGCGAAAACCACGCCGTGCCATAGATACGCTGTAACATCGGGCGTCGCTCGTCTCCACGCCAGTATGCTCCTGCGACGCGCATCAGTTTGAATGGGCCAATCTGGCCCGTATGCTCCACGTGTGGGCCACGGCAGAGGTCCAAAAATTGGCTTTGCTGGTAGATGCCAACCTCTTCATCAGGCAGATTCTCGATAATCTCGACTTTATACTGTTGCCCCTTGTTGCGAAAGTATTCCAATGCTTTCTCGCGTTGCCAGCGGTCGCGCAAAAATGGATACTTGCCTGCAACAATACGGCTCATACGCTGCTCAATATCGGGTAAGTCTTCAGGCGTAAGCGCACGCGGCAGATCGAAATCATAATAGAAGCCATCTTCGATGGCAGGCCCGATGGCAAAACGAGCATCAGGAAAGATTTCCTGCACGGCCTCCGCCATTACGTGTGCGGCAGAGTGGCGCATACGTTGAAGCGGCGTATAATTGACCGATGCCTGGTCCTGTAGTTCTACAGACATACCATACCTCCTTGCAATGATCAGGAGCCGAAAAAAACAATAAAAAAACCTTTTCATCCACACAGGGACGAAAAGGCAACAAAGCTTTTCGTGGTTCCACCCACATTTCGCATGCCTCAAGAGAAACGATCATACCACACGCGATATCGCGATCCCCCTTGGGAGAGACTATGCGCTCTTTATGGCCTATAACGGGACCAACCCGCGTACTTTGCTGTCTCAGCACGTGCTAGCAAGTGGTCTCCGCTTCTTACTGGAGTGCAGGCACTTTCAGCCGATGATGCCCACTCTCTGTCTCCCGCTGGGAAGGGATATGTCTTGCGTTCGCTCTGATCGATATCATACTTCTTTAGACGTAAGATAGCACAGAATCAAAAAAATGTAAATAGTTTTTCCTACATGAGTTCCCAATCTGTCTTTTTCCCACTTGACCACTGTTGAGTATAGTGGTATCGTTGTCGGTGTGAGCTTTCGATGCACATTTTCGTACATAACATGTCATCAATGGAGCATCTTAACTTTGCTTTGGCACAGAGATAACCAGGAGCCTGTATGAACACACCAGCGACGTCTTCTATATCCTCTCTCACCGTTCAGCCCTATCGCGTAGCGGCTATCCAATATGAGCCAACATTGGGCGAGAAAGACAGGAATGTACGCGACCTACTCCGCCTGGTTGAAGACGCAACTCGCCACGAAGCCCGTTTAATTGTCTTGCCAGAGATGGCGACGACGGGCTATTGCTGGGAGTCGCGCACAGAAATTGCCCCACATGTTGAGCCAATTCCCGGCCCCACGAGCGAGCTTTTTCAACAGGTCGCCACTCGCCAGAACTGCTATATTCTGCTCACGTTACCCGAAGTAGACCCGCAAACCAACATCTATTATAATAGTGCAGTCCTGCTTGGCCCACAAGGCATTATTGGCACGTATCGCAAACTACACTCCTACATTTCAGAGCCACGCTGGGCACGTGATGGTGATCTGGGTATGCCTGTTTGGGAAACGCCGCTTGGACGCCTCACTTGCCTGATCTGCATGGATGCGAGCTACTTCGAGGCTGGGCGCATCCCCGCTTTACACGGTGCTGATGTGCTACTCTTCCCAACAAACTGGCTCGAAGAGAAAAGCCCCAGTAGCTCCTGGATAGCACGCGCATTTGAAAATGGCTGCTATTTGATTGCCGCCAATCGCTATGGACGCGAGCGCGGTGTGCAATTTAGTGGGGGTAGCTGCGTGGTTAATCCCGATGGCTCGCTTCAGTCTTATCAAGATAATGGCGAAGGGATTGTCTATGGCGAGGTCAATCTAGCTTCTTGCCACGATAAACGTTGGGGCAACCAACAGGCGCGCGTCGGTGATCGTCTGGCAGACCGCCGTCCCGCCGAGTATATCCCGCTACTCCACAATACCTACCTGTGGGAACCATTGCGCTATCACGGCCTGTACGAGATGGGCGAACTTCCCCCTGGTCAGCTTTCATGCGTGGGCGTTATGCAAGTCAATATCCAGGAACAACCCGATCTCACACCAACCGAACAGGCACAATGGCTACGCCATCTGATCGAGCCGATGATGAGCGTGCATGCTCCCGCTCGACCCGATGTACTCGTCTTGCCCGAACTGATGTTACCTGGTCCTGTCCCACCTAGTTCACTGGCATCCGCTGCACAAGGACGACTGAGCGAACAAGAACTGGCCGCCCACTTTCGTGATCGCGCCATTCGCGTGCCCGGCCCGGAAACAGACGCTCTGGTTGCCCTGGCCGAGGCATTACAGATCAGTCTCGTGATCGGCGTCGCGGAACGCGCCCCGGGAGCCTATTATAACACCGTCTTGCTCATCGACCCCGAAGGAATCTATGGCTCTTATCGCAAGCTCCATCTCACACAGCTCGACCGCCTCTGGGCGCAACCTGGCAATAAAGGATTGCCTATCTTCGATACTCCCACCGGACGCATCGGCCTAACTACCGGCTATGACATACTCTTCCCTGAAACATTGCGCGTGTTGGCAAGTCAAGGTGCAGACCTGGTCTGTGCCCCCACCCTGCTCGATTTTCCTGAACCGGTCGGACTGCCTCCCACATCCATTTCACATATCATCAACGTTGCCCCCGACGAATACGATCCCACACACTATGTTATCTGGCGCGTGCGTTCTAGCGAGAATCATGTCTATCTCGCCGTCTCTAACTGGTACGGGGACCATCACGGTGTGCGGGCTAACGGTTTAAGCGGCATCTACGCCCCTGCCTGCACACCCTATCCCTGGCCCGAAGTGATCGCGGATGAAGGCGAATCCATGCTCATGATGATGACCATTGATACACGTGAGCAACGCACGGGCCGCCGCACTACCCATACGCTCGGCTATAGCCCCGGCAATATGGCCGGCTCGCTCACGGGCGAACTGGCCTATGACATTCGCGACAGCATTCCGGGCAACGTAGTGCGCAGTAAACCACTTCTACGCAAACGCTTGCCATTCTGGTATCGCGATCTCGTGCGCACCGATCTGTAAGGACTTCACCAGGGGCATGACACTTATTATTTGTGTCATGCCTCTATTTCTTACATCATGCGTGAGAGAGTTACTACAGTCGCTCGATAATCATGGCGTTCGCCATACCGCCACCCTCGCAGATCGTTTGCAGACCGTAGCGTCCGCCCGTGCGCTCCAGTTCGTTGAGTAGCACGGTGGTCAAACGCGCGCCAGAGGCTCCCAGCGGATGTCCAACGGCAACCGCTCCGCCATTGACATTGACCTTGCTCATGTCCGCACCTAACTCGTGTTGCCAGGCTAGAACAACGCAGGCAAAGGCTTCGTTGATCTCCACAAGGTCTATCTGCTCAATCGTCATGCCTGCGCGTGCGAGTGCTTTGCGGCTGGCTGGAATAACAGCGGTGAGCATAAAGACGGGGTCATCACCCATCACGGCAAAGGAGACGAAGCGCGCACGCGGCTTGAGGCCCAGTTTTTCAGCGGTGGCACGCTCCATAATCAGGACAGCAGCCGCCCCATCGCTGATCTGCGAGGAGTTGCCAGCAGTAATCAAACCATCGACCTCAAAAGCGGGTTTGAGCGAAGCCAATTTTTCAAGGCTGGTATCGCTGCGAATGCCCTCGTCCTGCGTGAACATGCTGGTCGTGCCATCCTCGTTCTTGACGGGTATGGGAATGATCTGCGTGGCAAAACGCCCTTCCGCGGTCGCTTGGGCCGCACGCTGGTGGCTTTGTAGGCTATAGGCATCGAGCGTCTCGCGGCTCATCTCCCACTTTTTCGCGATCAGGTTGGCACTGATGCCCTGATGGACGAGGCCGTGATTGTAGCGTTCAGCCATCATTGGGCCAAAAGGCTTGCCACCCTGTGAGGAGCTACCCATCGGCACACGTGTCATCGACTCGACGCCACCCGCGATCACGATATCATAGGCTCCGCTCAGCACGCCCTGGGCCGCGAAATGAATGGCCTGCTGGCTCGAACCACACTGCCGATCAACGGTCGTGCCAGGGACCGATTCGGGGAAGCCAGCAGCAAGTGCGGCATTGCGCCCCACATTAAGGCTCTGATCTCCTACCTGGCTCACACATCCTACGATAACATCTTCAATCAAGCTTGCATCAAGGTTGTTGCGTTTCACCAGCGCGCTTAATGTCTGGGCCATCAGATCGACGGGATGCCAATCCTTGAGCTTGCCATTTCTACGTCCCATAGGGGTACGAACCGCGTCAACAATTACGGCTTCTCGCATAGCTGCCATAGATATCCTCCTGGGAATTGCGTGTTGTCCTGCGCCATTGCTACAACGTCAGACTGACTTATAGTAAGTCACGTATAGATCAGAAAATGCAAGTCGCTTGACCTTTTTCAAGTCATTGGATATGCTCTTACTAACAAAAATCGCTCACAGAAAGAACTTGGCATGACCGACATTGTTACTAATATTCGTATTCTA
>DAICZM010000308.1 GCA_027311145.1 Ktedonobacterales bacterium | reverse complement strand
CAAGCAGTCTTGTAGGAAACACCCATTTTACGGGCGTAGTCGATTAATTTCATCGCTGGATTATCGCATACACGTGCATTGCTGTCAATAGGTGTCTATTCTTTCAACGAACGTTTATGATACCCACGAGGAGTGCCACTACATATAAAACTCGCACCAGAGGTGCACAATACATGTAGTAACATCCCTCGTGAGTGCCATGCTTACTTCCTCATACTATAACTTTGCGATTACTTGCTGAGAATCCTCTTCACGAGAGACCCCACTCATCCAACTTGACCCAGGTTTGCCCCTCTAGCTTCCACAAAGTGGTGTCAAACGAGATGCTCGTACTGGGCAGAATGTCGGTCATTTCCAGGACAGCCTGCATCTTAACATCGTAGAGCAGATCACCAGTATCAGCCGAAGTTGGAGGGCCATTCACCTTCGCTTGTGACCAGTTCGTGCCATCCCAGCTCCAGCCTACTTGAACTTTGTCGTTTTGGCTGTCTCCTCCAAAGAGCAAGAAAATCTGTTGACTTTGAGGATTGTAGACCATATTTGGGTAACTATAGAGTACCTGTTGTCCATTGACCATGTTAAACAGATTTGGGCTGGTTTGCGGGTGAAGTTGCACCCAGTTGCTGCCAGTCCAGACCCATGTATCATTGAGTGGCGGCGGGACTAAACCTCCTATTAGTGGCTTGTTGCTGCCCCCGCCAAATAGCACCAGCTGGTTGGTTGCGGCATCATAGGTCAGCGCGGCGTCATCGCGCGCCGGGGGCGAAGTCGCCGGATGTTGTTGCGTCCAGTCCGTCCCATCCCATGTCCAGGTATCGCTCAACATCGGCGTGTTTTTCCCAAGCGAACTGATACCTCCAAACATCACCACCTGCTTCGTGGCAGGATCATAGGCAATGGAAACATTTGATCTGTTTGAAGGTTCATGGGCTGGATGCATGTGCGTCCAGACACTGTCATCCCAAATCCAGGTTTGCTCTGGCTGATTATTGATATAATGAGTATCGCCTAAAAACAAGACAGCACCCATCTGATCGTCATAGACCAGAGTTGTGTTTCCCGTGGCAGGAGGAGCGGCGGCAGTTGCGGATGGACTGAGTGTAGGTGATGGTGAGGGTGTCCCGTTGCTCTGAGTAACAGTCGGGGTAGCCTTCTGAGTGATAGCCGGAGAAGTGCAGGCCGCGAAGGCCAGTAAGCAAGCCAGTCCGAGGATCGCCTGCACGCTCAAACGCCGAAACCATCGATAATTTCTCATCAGCGATAAATACTCCTTTTTACATTATTTGGCGTTTAGACCCATTTATCATAGAATTGCCTGTAGGGCGGTATGAGCCGTATTATTGCGAAAATTGCTTCGGTGGCTTCCAGGAGCGATTCATTGAAAATTAGTCTAAATTCCAAACATTCTATTATGTAAAATGCAATACTCCATGAGTACCATTGCTCATGGAGTTGAGAACATCTGATGCTATCCAGTTCCCAGTAGTTCTGCAAAGCCGAGTTTAGAGCAAGCTACCAGATCAATCCTCCGTTGTTATTGTCATTTTCTATGGCAGTATACAACTGTGACTGGCTAATTGTTTTGACACCGTAGCCAGTTGTTTCACAAGCAGCCGGGCCACTATCACAGGTTTCGTAATAGGTGTAGGTGCTGTTGCTATTGTTGTAGCCTAGGATAGCGATATCGTGGCTACTGCCTTTGTAACCACTGTTCTGCCAATCTGGCAGGTATGAGTCGTTCACTGATACGACTGGCGGGACGCCATACGAATATGTGTCGTATTCGATATCGGACAGGAGGTTTGAGGCAGAAAAACTCGCGGGATTGACTGCCACATAATAGTAGTTCTGCCAGATGGTCGATGATTCGCCAGAGGCTTCGTAATTCATGCCAATCAGCAAGTCTGGATTTGCTGTATAAGCCGTGGGGTACGTGCCATAGGTCATTACCCCTGGAAATTTCCAACCAGAATTTGGCGGATTGATGCCGTAAGCGATATGCATAATATCTGGCTTTCCGTAGGTAGTAAGCCAATAGAGGGAGGAGTGCGGATCTCTATAGGTGCCAGCTCCGGGGAAGGGAGCGGCTGTCCAATACCATGATGCTACTGATGCCGCTCCCGGGCCACAGAGATACCAATTAAATTCATCGGTATAATATGAACCTTTGCCTACACCACTTGAAGAGTCCTGTTAGCCGTAAGCCAGAGGTTCCACAAAAGATTGGACGACAGCTAGGGTAAAGCTGGAAGGATCTGCCAAACATAATACCCTCTGGGAAAAGGATACTATGTCAGATAGACAGGCGGATGTATTGACATACTGATGCAAGGTATACAATTGACCTCTATTAAAATATGTTACCTACAACTCTAACTCTCTGTCACCTCCTTTTTATGTTTCTACAGGTATTTGACATAACTTACTCGCTAACAATTAAGAGATATATTCGTTCTCTTCTTCCCATTCGCTAGCCACACTTTATAGAAATATTTATACCTGACAAAGGCTCTCAGCACCACACATTTTGGTGCATATTTTCTAGCCAAAACGATGTATTTTTGATGTAGCCAGAATCCCAAAAGATATATATTTCTCTATTACTGAGGTGTACATTTTTGATGTAGATTGGCCTGGAATCGGTTCTGTTGCTTATGCCTTCTGATCCTCTCCCGTATGTCCGCCGCATGTCGTTTGACGGTCTCTACTGAGATCGTCAGCTGGTTTGCTATTTCGGAGTACGAGCGTCCTTGGTTCAGTAGCACTGCGATCTCCTGTTGTCTTGGTGTCAAAAATTCCGCCTGCATAGGTGATAGACTATCGCTACGCTCCGCGAGTAACCCTATGAGCCAGTCAAAAAAAGCAGCATCAACCCAGAAACGCCCCGCTTTAAGATGCACTACAAAACGTAGCAACTCTTCGGAAGGATTCTCATTGAGATAGGCGCGTGAGTGGCGAGCATGGGCTGCAAGCAGTATCTCTTTGTTCGGTTGAGATGCCAACACGATACTTATGCCTTCTGGAACGTCAGCGAGTTCAAGCAACAGTGCTTGATTGATGACAACGAAATCGTATGAACGAGCCGCAAGAGCAATCTCGAAAGAGGTCGCCGTGGTAGCCTCTTCAAAAAAGGCGTTACCAAATTCTTTAGAAAAGAAACCTCGTAATCCTTGACGAAAGACGAAGCGAGGATCAGCTAGTAAAATATGCTGTGTACTAGTTGCAGGCCTATCAATCAATTGCTGTGTTTCTGTCAGTTTATTCTGCACTAAAGTTTCCCTCTCATTGACAAAAAGATATCAAGAACCTCTCATGGAGTTCCGGCGTGAGATTTTTCCATCAATAGCCCATCAGTATTATAGAAGCAAGTATAGGGTAATGCAAGAGGTAGGATAAAATTGGCTACTCCAGGCGTGCTGGAGCATAATTTCCGCTATGCATTTATTGCTCGATAAAACGGCCCTTAAGTGTCTTTTTGACGATAGGATACAACGTGCGATATAATGATTACTTATATCGCACGTTCTCGTCTGTTTCTCCATCCATGCTGCTCGTCACCCCGCTTCTTTCCTGAAGTTCCTTGAAAAGTAAGGTTATTGTGCTTTTACCGATATTTGGGTTGAAATGCCATCGTTATAAAGGCAGCAGAGAAGCGGCGTCAAAATCAAAGAGGGCGGCGAAATTGTCCTCTGTCAAACTGGTATCTATGAGGGCTTGTTCGCGTCCGCTCAAGCTCTCAGTGTCAAGCGCACCGAGCCATACTACTTTTGCCCCCAAGAGCCAGAGCAGTGTGAGCCGACAATCTTCCATCAATCAAGTCTATAGCTCTCTGTGCCCTGGACTACGCTTTGCGTACGCGCCAGATATTTTCCATCGGCCAGCGGCGCGCCCAGGCTGTGCCAGCGGCATCGCGATAACTGCTGGTCGCGCCTTCTGGTGGTTGCGTCTCGATGAGGTCCTCTATAATAAAACCCGTTGCGCGGAACAGGCGAATCCATGCGCCATAGGGCAATTGAAAATCGGTCTCATTCTCCCAGGTCAGCGCGTGCATGCCAAAATAATCACGCAGCAGGTGTTCGGTCAGGCGGTCAGCTTGCGTGTCTTCGCACAAGAATTGGATGGGCGTGCCTGTTGCAAACGCGAAAAGTCCGCCCGGTCGCAACAGGCGCGCAACTTCAGGCACGGTGCGATAGGGATCGCTGAAGGTCATCGCGCCCCAATCGCAAAAAACAGTATCAAAGCTGGCATCCAGCAGTGGCACGGATTCAGCATTGGCCTCAAGCAAGGGAAAATCGACCTTTGCCTCGCTCATTAGACGGCGGGCATGCTGAAGCTGGCGCGGAGAGAAATCGAGGCCGACGGGGCGCGCGTGGCATCCCGCGAGGGCGATAGACCAACGGGCCGCGCCACAGCCCAATTCGAGGATATCTTTGCCCGCTACATCGCCGAGAATGTGCAGTTCCGCCTCTGGGATGCGCCAGAGGCCCCAGGCCATCGCTTTGTCTCCCGCAAGAGCCTCGGCGTGTTGCTGGTCATAGGCGTCACTACTCGCCTCCCACATGAGCCAGTTCTTATGGGCGTGTTCGCTCAGCACGAGCCGTGCAGGTTGATCAGCGTGTTCGCTTTCGCTCATGAATATGTCCTTTGAGAAAAGTACATTAATTGGTTCTACTGTAGGATAGATGTCGTATTTTGCCGTTCGTACAGCATTGCTAGTGTCGCTTGGTTGTTTTCGTGTACAGGTAGCGAGGGAAATTCATCCCAGGTTTTACCATCAAGCAGACGTCCACCTGATTTCGGAGTACGCCCACCCCACTGTTTATGAAAAAATGCTACATGAGAGCGTTGGCAGTGATCTCGTAGGTCTCGAACCCATTCAGGATCGCAGGGACGATGCCCTGCTCCACTTTCCCCACCAGAAATAAGCCAGTGAATATTTTCAAGATTGAGGGTAGTAAGTGGGGATAGTAGTGGCTCTGCGCTAATAAACCTGATCGCTGCAGGCACTTTTCGTAGATGATCTGCTCTCCATGTATAGCGGTCAGACTCAATAGAGACACCTATCCATATATTAGATGTCCAGCGTAAAGATGATGCTATACGTGCAAGGCGTCCACTACGTTTCGTCAGTACCTGAAAAATATGCCAGTGCGCTTTATTCATGACCTCAAAAACCTGCTGAATATACTCATCTGATACATCTTTGTGAAAGAGATCGGACATGGAGTTTGTGAAGATCATTCGGGGCTTTTTCCATTTCAAGGGTATTTCCAAACGATCAGGCCAGAGTTTGAGATCGAAGCCTTGTTGATATGGATGATTAGATACGCCTCTAAAGCGTTCTGCAAATGTCAATGCATAGCAGTGATCGCATCCAGGACTGATTTGTTTGCATCCCGTAACGGGATTCCACGTTGCGTCTGTCCATTCAATAGCAGAGTTGTCACTCATCTGAAATACCTCCAAATGCTTCCAAAAATTGTTCAACGGTCAATAAAAATAGCGTATTTAATTATTATACGGCATAGCAAAGAACTTCTGTTCAAATGTTATTATCTAACATCTGTCAAGTGCATATTATTTTACTGTAACGCTTCCAAGTAAGTAATAATTTTTTATAAAAATTATGTGTAAAAATTGAACTTTTAAAATTGATATGTTATTCTAAAATAGAGACTTCGTATATGCATTTTTTAACGGTCAATAAGATAGTTCGGTCAATGAGGTAGGAAGAGATGACTAATAACAAAAAGTTCTTTGACGAGCAAACAGAGCAATCTGCTGTCAAATCTGCTATTGTCTCTAAGTATTTTTTTGCGTGGGCGAACGTT
>DAICZM010000307.1 GCA_027311145.1 Ktedonobacterales bacterium | reverse complement strand
CAAGCCATTCTTTCAGTTGATGATAGTGCAAGTGAGCTAGCGGCACATGCCTGTGTTGCCTTGAATATTGCGCACAATTCGCCACAATCCGCTGAAGCTGCGCGTGATAAATGGCTGATGCGCCGTTTGATGTCTGCTGGGGGCGCACCCTGCCCTATTTTTCGGCCATTTTTACTGAGCGATGAGCCAGAACGTATTGCACGTGAAGTAAGCTATCCCTGCGTTCTGAAACCATTGCGTCTCTCTGGCAGTCGTGGTGTCATGCGGGCTGACGATGCTAGTGGGTTTATCTATGCTTTTCATCGTCTCAAGCGTTTGTTGCTCTCCGAGGGCTATGATGAACAAACGACACACATCCTCGTTGAGGATTTTATCCCCGGCTTTGAAGTTGCGGTAGAAGGTATCCTGACGCATGGTCAGCTTAAAGTATTGACGCTTTTTGATAAGCCAGACCCACTCGATGGCCCATTTTTTGAGGAGACGATCTATGTCACGCCCTCGCGTCTGCCTGAACAGGTCCAGGAAGATATTGCGCGTTGCGTCGCGACAGCTGCCGCCTCGCTCGGTTTGCGCGAAGGGCCAGTGCATGCTGAACTGCGTGTCAATGAGCAAGGTCCCTGGATGTTAGAGATCGCAGGTCGTTCGATTGGTGGCCTCTGCTCAACAATTCTTGAATTTGGCGCGGGCATGTGTCTGGAAGAACTGATCCTGCGTCACGCCCTGGGCGAAGAAATACTCACCGTTGAGCGTGAAGAGCGTGCTGCAGGCGTGATGATGATTCCCATCCCCAGGGGTGGTATGTTGAAAGGCGTTTCCGGTGTGGAGGATGCTCAGGCTGTACCGTTGATTACAGGAGTCGAGATTACGGCAAAACTGCACCATGTCCTTGTGCCATTGCCAGAGGGTGCCAGCTATCTCGGTTTCATCTTTGCGCGTGGCGCGACGGCGATGGTGGTAGAGCAAGCTATCCGTCAGGCTCATGCCTGTTTGCGTTTCGACATTCGGCGCGAGATTCCCGTGTTGCGTCCTGTCGGATAATTTGCTCTTGATCACTGTGTTAACGGGCCAACTGGTCCGTAGTTGGCTCTGCTCAGCAGAACCATGACTCGGTGAGATGGGGAAGTATCTTGTGCGGGCCATAACGGGTGAGCGCATCTGTTACAGAGAAATCGATTCCCTGTGTTGCATACGCAAGTGCCATGACCTGAAAAAAAGTCTCCACTGTATCTGCGTTTGTTCGTTCTGCTGCTTCAACCACTTTCGCTACACGCGTCTGTAAACGGTCCATGCGTGGATCAGGATGATGCCAGCGGTAGGTATAGGCAGCAGCATCGAGATCCTCTAACCACGCGTGGCTACCTGGTGTATCAAGGAGAGCGGAACCGGGTGGGATGAGCAGACGGATGGAAAGGTGTACCGGGTCGAGATGCTCGATCAGGTGGTACTGCTCGAAGAAGGTCAACATGTGTAGATAGCTCTCTAGTGTTTCCCAGGGTGTGAAGGGCAGCAGTGAAGGGCGTAACGAGATACCGACTTGTGCGAGTAGATCAAACACCTCAACGATATCTGCCTGTGTATGACCTTTGTCTAGATGATGCAGGACTGTGTTGTGCAGTGATTCGACAGCGGAAACGATAAAAGCACATCCAGTCTCCTTCAAGGCAGGCAAGAGTTGACGGTGTTTGAGTAGATGCTCTATTTTGATCGTTGCGTCAAACGTTACCTCAGGAAATTCCTGGTGCATCGCTTGTGTGATGCGTAGCGCGTGCGTTGGGCCATTCCAGAAATCAGGGTCGCCAAAGGTGATGTGGCGCGCACCACGCTCTACCTGATTGCGAATGTCTGCCAGCACGATTGTGCTTGGAATGGCAAAGAAACGCCCCTTATAGACGGGTGTGATCGGACAGTGCAGGCAGGTATGTTTGCAGCCGCGAGTCGCTTCCGTGTATCCTGCGAGTCGCAGTTCATCATGCCACTGTAAACGTGCGTAGTGTTGTAGTGACGGAAGTTGCTGACGCGCTGGCACACGAAAAGGTGTGCGTTGCAGCCATGCTTCGCTGCTATGCTGTACGGTATAGACCCCTGCAAGGGATGGATGCTCATTGCTTTCCAACGCGGTGACTAAACTGAGGAGGGGAACTTCATATTCACCACCAATGGCTGAATCAATCGTGTTTTCAAGCAGATGATCGGCATTCAGCAAGGCATACAGACCATAAAAGCAGATGTGTGCGCGCGGATTAATGGTGCGTATCCGGCGTGCAAGCTGTTCTCCCAGACGTAAGGCGGTGTGCATAGGAACAGAGATACCAACAAAGTGTGCCTGCCGGATCACGTCGTCAGCAAGGTCTTCGACGGCGGTGTCAATGGCAAGCGGTTGATAACCTGTTTCCTGTAGTATCGCCAGCAGAGAGGCGAGATGGAACGGTTGATGGCCTAATTCGTAGCACGAAATGAGCAGGATATGACCGGTAGCTCTCATTTCTTGCGAGAGGCTCCGCCGCCGCCGCCTTTGCTGTTTGGTGCAGTGCCTGCGCCAGCCGCTTCAGGTGCCCACCCTTCGGGCATGGCGGCATCTTGCCCGAAGAAAAAATCTTCCATTTGCTCACGGAGAATCGTACGGGCTTCGGGGTCGGCCATATTTAGGCTATAGTGGTTAATAATAAGCGTACTTTGGGCAGGCCACAGATCGTATGCCTGTTGAGAAATCTGTTCGTAGATGCGCTGGCCTAATGAACCGGGAAATGGTGGTTTCTCTAGTCCAGGGAGTTCGCGCCCTAACTTGACACAATAGACTGTTCTTGCCATGATAATACTCCATACTGATGAGATAGCTGTTAGCGTGTCTGCTCTTATAATACAGCAAGAGAGCGATTGCTACAAGTCCGTCGTTATCTCGTCGTTATACAGAGCATTGTGAGGAAGGTGACTATGGTAGTTATTAGCCAGAATCTGCCGGAAGCAGCGGGCCGCCCCCGCGTTCTTTTCTTTGGGATGACAGGAGCATTCTCGTTGCCACCACTCGTCGCCCTATTAGAGCAGGATATAGAGGTTTGTGCCGTGATTGTACCAGCAGCTTTGCCTGTTCCGGGGACGCAGAAGCCACCCATACGGCAACGTACACAGACACGTGCTGACCGTTTTGGGCTTCCACGTGCAGGCAATCATCCCTATGCCTCAATTGCACACCTCGCGTGGACAAGACAGCTTCCTGTCTGGGAGGTCAGCAAACTTGCGCACCCCGATACCGTCGCGACCCTTGCCGCCTATCAGGTTGATTGCATCTGCGTCGCCTGTTTTTCACGCCGCATCCCGCGCATCCTTTTAGACGTGCCACGCCTTGGTTGTCTCAATGTCCATCCCTCGTTATTGCCTGCTAATCGTGGCCCTGCGCCGCTCTTTTGGACGTTCCACGAGGGAAGCGATAAAACCGGTGTGACCATTCATTTGATGGATGAGGGACTTGATACCGGCCCCATCCTGACACAACAAACAGTGATTGTGCCTGATGGTATTCGTTACACTGATTTGGAACAACGTTGCGCTGTACTCGGTGGAACGTTATTGGCAGAGAGCGTGTGGAAACTCTATAAAGGCAATGCACTTGTAACGCTGCAAGATGAGCAACAGAGTAGTTATCATCCGCAACCGCAGGGGAAAGAGTTTATCCTTATTCCTGAACAGTTGCATGCGCGCCACGTCTACAATTTTATTCACGGTGTGCGCCAGTGGGGAGAGGCAATCAGAGCATTGATTGGCAAGCGAGCGTATATTGCGCGCTACGCTATTTCCTATAGTCTTTGGGATGTTGATAAACCAGAGCTGCAAGCATTGCTATTGCGTGAAGGCGTGGTACAGGATGAGCTAGGGAGCGTTTGTATCCGTTGCCTTGATGGCTGGGTGAAAGTCAATGGCGAATGGGACGCAAGCCAGGAGCTTGAACCGGTGTGAATAGACGAAACCCTGTAGAGACCAATTGGTGCGTATTGGATGCGAGCAAGCAGTCCCTGCGGGTTATTAAGATATATATGATTTTATCTATTTTAGCGTGCGATAGAGAATTGTTTATGCGTTAGCGGGCGGGCCAACAGAACAGGGCAAGGTGCGTGATCGAGGACGAAACGCGCCACATGTCCCACCGATTTTGGCCCAATGGTCGTAGGCCCGCCGTAGAGGGCACGCGGACAGATGAGCAGCAGATCGGCCTGCCATTCGGCTGCGTAGTTGACAATCTCGCGCTCTGGACGTCCTGTACGATGCGTTTTTGTGGTCGTATATGGTGCGAGACAGCTTTCTCCCTCGTTAAGAACGTCTTGCGCCGATAGCTGCTCAGTTTGTTGAATCTGGTCACGACGAGGAGATGCCAGATCATACGGGCGCAGGAAACGTGAGCGACTGCGCTCTATTTCTTTCTGTGGTCCGCTATCGGTCACATAGAGCAGATTGATAGTTATCTCATTGCCATGTAAAAACGTTGTGACAGCTTTGCTGATAATTTCGGCATTTGTACCATCGAGGCAGCATAAAATACGCATTGCTGTTCTCCTTATGTATTGTAGCTAGAGCTGTAGTAGTAACCAGATCATACCAGCACCAACAAGTAGCATGAGCGGTGTGACCAGGATACCAATCTTGAAATAGTCGAGGCCCGAGACGTCGAGGCCGCGCCGCCGTAGAATGAGTAGCCAGAGAACCGTTGCTAGCGAGCCGACGGTGGTCAAGTTGGGGCCGAGATCACATCCAAAGATAGCTGCGGCGATAAAGCCATTCTGCACGCTTTGTGGGGCATGCTGTACACTCTGTAGGGCCGAGTTCAGGACGACCGCCATTGGTACGTTGTTGACGATATTTGTGCCGAGTGCTGCTCCTGCCGTTCCAATCATGACTGCTCCAATGCTGCTTCCACCAGAGAGATGGAGGAGCAGGTGACCGAATGCAGTTGTCAGTCCCGTACTCTCTACTGCTTGTACTACAACAAACATGCCGCCGATAAAGCCAAAGATAGGCCAAGAAATATGATTGCTAACTCCAGATAGCGTGATTTGTTGCCAGTAAATTGCTCCAATGAGCAAAATAAGTGCGCCACTCAAGGCAACCAGGGAAAGCGGGAAACGCAAGGCCGAAGCAATAATATATGCGATAGCAACCAATATGAGTGTTGCACATGTATAGCGAAAATAGCGTGTATGCTTAATTGTTGCTTCTAGCGAAGGTAAACGTTTGATGTCGAAATGTCCTTGTAGTTCACGGCGATAGAGCAGGAAAAAAATGCCGATGTTCATCACGATCACTATGAGACAAGGTAGCGTGAGCAGGCGCAGAAAGGTTAGAAGATCAAGTGGATACCTGGAGGTAATGATAATGTTAATTGGATTGCTGACAGGGAGCAGGAAAGATGCTGTGTCAGCAATAAATGTGCAAGCGAAGAGAAAAGGCAAGACAGGAAGGCGTAAGCGTGTCACCAGGGTATAGACGATGGGGGTCAGGATCAGGGCGGTTGCATCATTAGAAAGGACCATTGAGATAAGTGTGCCGAGCAAGAAGATATTAAAGAACAGGAGACGTGCGCTCTTGCCGGAGAGACGGGCGGCCTGTACCGCGAGCCAGTCAAAGAGGCCTGCGACCTCGGCCAGTGCGGATAGGCTCATCATGCCTAAGAAAAACAGGAAGGTATTCCAATCTTTGAGCAAGGTTATCAGGGCGTTGGCGGGTGTGATGAGACCAAATATGAGCAAGAGGAGTGCGCCCAGCATAGCAAACGTTGCTTCATTGAGCTTGAACGGACGCAGCATAATGCCCAGCAAGGTGAGAACAGCAATAGCTGAAATAAGAAACGTGTGGAT
>DAICZM010000306.1 GCA_027311145.1 Ktedonobacterales bacterium | reverse complement strand
GCCCTCAGCCACACATACAGGCCACGCAAATTCAAGAGCTTGGCTTTGATCGCATGCGCATTCATGTCACCACTCCCACCGCAGAGGGCGATATCCTTGTGCCCTTACCCGGTTTCTATAATATCTACAACGCGCTCGCTGCCATTGCAGCCGCACAAGCACTTTCTATCCCCTGGGAACCCATCGTCACAGGCATTGCGCAATCCAAACCCGTCTTTGGGCGCGGCGAACGTATTCAGGCCGAGGGGCGCACAATCCGCCTCCTCTTGGCAAAAAATCCCACTGGCTTCAACGAAGTTCTCCGTACCCTGTTCAACGAAACAACTCCACGCAATATCTTGTTTGTTCTCAACGATCACCTCGCTGATGGACAGGACATCTCATGGCTCTGGGATGTTGATTTTGAACGTGTAGCAGGCCATCTGAACACATTGGTCGTTACCGGCACGCGCGCACTTGACTTAGCTCTCCGCCTGAAATATGCTGGCATCGCTCCCACACACATGACCATTATTCCCTCCACACAATTGCGCGCCGCTCGCCAAGAGCATCTCGCACGCACACGCGCACAACGCCAAAGAGGCCGCTCACTCTCACACATCCCTATCGTCGATACCCATCTAGATCGCTCACCCATGCGCACCGTTGGCCTCAAACAAGCGATTACAACCGCCTTGCAACAAACACCGCTCGGAGACACACTTTTCATCATCCCAACTTATACCGGCCTCTTAGAAGTACACCGTGAACTCGAACAGCGCGGACTCACACCCTACTACTGGGAAGGAAGAGATGCATGACATTTCATTTCACACAACCACTCTCACTCACCCTCGGGCATCTCTATCCCGATCAGCTAAATCTCTATGGTGATCGTGGTAATATCATGACCTTACAATGGCGTTGCCAGCAACGCGGCATTCACCTGCGCGTCGTTGGCCTCGGCATCGGCGACGCCCTGGCTCCCGATGAATACGATCTCCTCTTCATCGGCGGTGGACAAGACAGAGAACAAGCCCCCGTCGCACAAGATCTCCATGATATGAAAGCCATTGGACTCTGGGCAGCTATCGAAGACGACATGCCCGTCCTGGCTGTATGTGGTGGCTATCAACTGCTCGCACACTACTACCGACCTGCCGATGGACCCGACATGCACGGACTCGGCGTCTTCGATGCCTGGACTATCCACAAAGGCGCACAAACTCCCCGCTGCATCGGGGATGTCGCGCTAAGCTGGAATGGCTCAACTCTGGTCGGTTTTGAAAATCATGGCGGACGTACCTACTTGAGAACGGCAAAACCCCTAGGGCGCATCTTGAAAGGCTTCGGCAATAACGCAGAAGACCACACCGAAGGCGCAATCTACCGCAATGCCTACGGAACCTATCTGCATGGCTCATTGCTTCCCAAAAACCCACACTTTGCCGATCATCTCCTGCGCCTAGCCCTCCAACGCAAATATGGCATGCAAGACACGCCACTTGTTCTCGCCGAAAGCGAGCCTGAGAAACGCAACGGACGTAGGCATTCTCGTGCCGCCTTATCCACAAACACACTCGATACTGCCCTACCATCAGACACCGTTGCACCCCTCCTCGCGCCATTAGATGATACACTAGAATGGGAGGCACATGCTGCTCTCCTTGAACGTTTAGGTCTCTATACAGAAGCGACAACCATCTTACATAGACAACAGATCATCTGACGTTCCTACCACAGAGGTATCTACTATGAGTTTTGATCGATCAACGGCTCGCTGCTCTTTCTGCGGGCATCCATCCTCAGAGGTCCGACGCATGATCGCCGGACCTGGAGCCGCCTATATCTGCAATGAATGTCTTCAACTTTGTACTGAAATTCTCAACGAGCAGACCCCTTTTTCAGAAAAAGCTCTAGAGTTAGCTTCACGTCCACCTGTTGTTATTGCCACACCACAAGTACGCGAACAACACCCCGAACCAACACTGCTTAAGCGCGAACCAACACGTACCATCACTATCGAATTGGAACAAAAACAGCATGGCATGACCTTAATGCTTCACCAACTTCACTACTACACAGATCACTTTGAACTGCGTTTCCTATGGATCAGACCTCCTCTCACAAGCGGCTTTACATTTGTGCCACGTCTCATCTTTTTCCTCACAGACAGCACCGGCATGCAATGGCCCGGTGACCGCGGTGGGCATTTGCTGGCACGCCCCGAGCTTGCCAATGGACCAAATCATGCCGTCTATCAGGGCAACGCACGCTTCCAACCGCTGCCTTCCCCTGATGCCCGCATGTTAACCGTCCGAGCTACCGATCCCCTCGGGCAGTTTGAAGAGCCTGCTCCCCATGCCTGGCATTTCGATATCACGCTCTTCTCATAAAAATCCACCAGATAGTAAAGCACCACACGTTCCTATCCAGTGGGGGTGCTTTACTATCTCACAGAAAACCTGCAATGTTCTCTACATAACACACAAAACTGGTATGAATAACATGTTATGCACAGCGTACATTCTTTGCCCAAGAATGCTATTTGTATGAACATTAATTCATTTTTAGAGACTATCTATTCATACAATATTCATGATCTCATGCTATGCTTGTGGCAGGCTTTATCATTATACGAGAAGCATAAAACCTATTCCCTCACCAGTGTTCTGACATTTGGCTGAGATAGAGCGGAGACAGCAATGAAAGAATTACCAAACGACCAGCATATTACCTATCAACTACAATATCGTAAATGTGGCAAAACATCCTGTAGCACATGCCGTACAGGGCAAGGGCATGGCCCCTACTGGTATGCATATTGGCGTGATGGCTCCCGCCTTCGTTCTGGCTACGTTGGCAAAATCCCCCCTACACAGCCTGCACCAAACCCAAATAGCAGCACCGAATCTGCACCAGCACCGCACGTCGAAGATTTTGCAGTTCTGTCTGCTCTCGTCTAAACCCGCATGTTTATCTGTTCATCCATCACAACACAGCCGCGCTGAAATATGCTACAATTGTGCCATTACCTATTCCTGGCAGCGAGGATTGATATGAAATGCCCCTATTGTGGCGGAACTGAATCGCGTGTCAAAGACTCACGCGACGTTGGTGATGCTATTCACCGCAGACGCGAATGTGAGCACTGTAAGGGCCGCTTCAGCACCTATGAACGTGTTGAGCAATCTCACTTGATGGTCATTAAACGCGATCAGAGACGTGAGCCGTTTGATCGTCAGAAACTGTATATTGGCCTTCGTAAAGCTTGCGAAAAACGTCCCCTACCCATTTGGGAGATTGAGAATGCGGTTGAAGGTATCGAACAAGACCTCTATCGTTTAAGCAAACTAGAGATTCCCAGCAGCATTATTGGTGAAATGGTCATGGAACGTCTGCGCCAGATGGATAAAATCGCCTACATCCGCTTCGCCAGTGTCTACCGCTCTTTTGGCGATGTCGAGACCATGTTTGAGGAAATCCAAAAATTGCTCAACCGCGAGAAACCCGGTTCTGAGGAATAGTATAGCACCACCCACACCTTGAGATAGGCATGACACCGCCATTGGCATCATGCCCGTCGCATCACGCCTATCCCTTCGGCTTGCACAAAGCAACTTGCGCCTAGCGATCCTGTTTCCGCCGCTCAGCTTTCCGTAGGCGGCGGCTCAGCACGGCGAGTAGCTTGCGTGCAATATCGGGATGGTCCTGCAAGATACTGCGAAACTCCCACACCGGCAATAATAAAGCCGTTACATCCTCTATCGCGGTCACCGTGGCAGAGCGCGGCATATCATCCAGCAGTGACATCTCTCCAAACACCTCATTTGGCCCCGCCGTGTCAAGCTCCTCTTCCGCTTTATCGGGATTATTCGCTTGCATTATGCGCACTTGGCCAACTTTCAACACATACAAACCCGCACCCGTATCGCCTTGGGCAAAAAGCACACTTCCTGCTGCATAACTACGCTCCTGGCAACTCTTGGCCAGTGCCTGAAGCTCCTTCTTACTCAATGCCGAAAAGAGATCTACATGCGCCAGGATATCTTCGTTCAAAACCATAAAAACTCCTTAACAACACAGACAAAATAGTGGCTGGCAAAGAGGTATGTGGGAAACACGAGACTATTTTCGCTCTAGCACTATTGTGTACCCACTAGCGTCTCCATTGTAGCACAAATCTTGCCAAACAGTATCTGCCCAACATGCTGCTACCGCCATCAATAAGTAACCTCATCGACATCCCACATTTTGACTTTCCTGAACAGACGCACTACAATGAAATGTGACACATTTCTACTCACACTCATCAAGAGTTTTAGGGATAAATGGCATGACAACACAAGAAAACCAAAATAAAGAGCGCGACCGCCAGAAAGCCGAGAAACGCCTGCAAGACGGTATCGAAGCCTTAAATGACGGTAAGTTTGACAAAGCCAGTGAGGCTTTCGGTGACGCTGAAATCCGCTTCCGCCTGCTTGCTGATTTCAAACAAGCAGGCGATAGCCGCCGCTTCCTTGCTGATGCCCAACGTGCAAATAATCAGCTAGAGCAGGCCGCTACCAGCTACCAGCGCGCCATAAAATTCTATCGCGATGCCAATGCACCACTCAGTGAAGCCGCCTGCGCACTCTCCCTCGGCCATATCGAGCGGCAACTCACACACCTGGATCGCGCCCAAGATAGCTATCAGCAAGCCCAACACCTTTATCGCCAACAGCATCATCCGCAAGGGCTTGGGCATATCGAACTGGCACTCGGCCATATCGAACTCCAACGTGGCCATCTTTCCTATGCCACCGACCACTATCGCGACGCCATCCGCCTCTACCATACCTCCGCTGACAGCATTAACGAGGCCGATGCCAGCCGGAGCCTAGACGATGTGCAACGTCTTGCCCGCCAGTTTGGTGACGCAACGCTTGCCTATCAACGCGCCTTAGAAGTCTATCGCGCCCAACATGATAACTTTGGCGTCATTGATGCGCTGCTTGGCCTGGCTCGCATTTACTTGGACGAAGAACGCCTGGAGCTGGCGGGAAGCACCTTTGCCGAGGCACTGGAATCTGCCAGAGTGCTTGAGTATGAACTTGGCGTAGCCGATAGCAACCTGGGATTGGCAGAAGTGAGTCTGAAAAATGGCCGTGCCGATCAAGCCTTACAAAGCGCACAAGCCGCCATACAAGCATACACCGACCAACATAATGCACTCGGCACAGCAAATGCCAATCGTGTCCTGGCCGAGATCAACCTCAGACGTGGACAACTCTCCTATGCCAACTCGATCATGGAGCGTGCCCTCCGCACCTACAAAGCCATCTCCTATCAGCTTGGCCAGGCCGAAACCACGACAGGTTTAGCGGAAATTCAGTACCGACGCGGCTTCCTAGAGCGCGCTGCACAAACGTTCCTCGAGGGCCGACGCCTGGCCCACACCTTGCAGAACATCCCCCTAACATGCCGCACACTCCTCGGCCTGGGTGACACCTATCGCCAGCAAGGTCAGATCTCAGCCGCGCGCACCGCGTATAGCGAGGCGCGCACCCATGCCACACAACTCGATCCTACGGCTGAAGCGGTCTGGCTCGTCGGCGCAACAGTGCGCCAGGCCAGCCTTGCCATTGCAAGCGGTGAGTTGAAAGAGGCCAGCATGTACCTTGCAGAAGCCGACGAAGCCATCACACGGAACCAACTGGCCGCCCAACTTATGCCCATGCGCCTGATCGTCGAGGGCCAACTACTTCTCATCCAGGGTGCGTTTACCCAGGCAGAAACATGTTTTAGTACAGCTCATACACGCGCAGAGGCTTCTCAAGAGCCGCTATGGGCCGCCGAGGCTCTCTTGGGCCAGGCACAAGCACAACTGGCAAACGTCGCACTTGAAACCGCCCTCTCCACCTTTATAG
>DAICZM010000305.1 GCA_027311145.1 Ktedonobacterales bacterium | reverse complement strand
ATGAAAAGCTTTTTTCCTCTGCTGTAGCTGAAGCATGTGTGTACTGGATGATTCGCTGGTATCAAATGGACCCGATAGCTAAATGTCTGGAAAAGGACCGCTTTATTGTGGCGGCCACTTCTCGGCAACGTCACCTGCTGCGTTCTCAGATTGTGGCGCAAACAACGCAAGAAGCGGGGCATATGGAGGCCATTGGCGCAACGATTGGCAAGATGGCTGCAAAAATGCGCACACTCTGGCCCGAAACTGTAGATATGCCGACATATCCGGCTTTTCAGTGAAGTACTGATATAGCATGCTTTGAGAGAGAAATATCATGAATATTGCTGTTTTTGCGGATTTGCATGGTCGGTTGCTGCTGGCTTTTCAACTATGTGCTCGCTGGCAGCGCGAGACTGGAGAAACCATTGGCCTGATCTTACAGGCTGGTGACCTGGGCATATTTCCTGATAGAGAGCGGCTGGATAAGGCCACGCGCAAGTATGCTGAGCAAGACCCAACAGAATTGGGCTTTCTAGAGTATTTTCGTGCGTATGATCCTGCTATTGCCGCGCTATTGGCTGAAACAACTTGTCCCATGATCTCTGTGCGTGGCAATCACGAAGATCATCTCTGGCTAGATCAATTGGAACGGCAGCGCGAGGATATCATCGTTCCCGTAGATGCGTATAAACGTGTGTACATTTTGAAAACTGGTCTGCCCTGGACATTTCAGCAAGGGAGTGAGCAGCTCACTGCGCTGGGTATTGGGCGTGTTGCCGCGCCAGCAGGAGAAGTAGATCGGCAACAAGGCAAGTATATTCAAAGCTCTGAAAAAGAGCGTCTCGCTCAATTGAAGCAACAGCCTTTTGATATCCTGCTCACCCATGATGCTCGTCCAGATTTCGTGCTTTGGGAGCGCGGCGTCAAAATTAAAGGGAGCACTGGCATGCAAGAGATTGGCAAACTTCTGGATAAAACGCAGCCTGCTTACCATTTTTTTGGTCATTACGGCGGTCCGCCACAGGTGCGCACCGATAGCAATGGTGTCACATGCTCTGTAAAACTGGCTGATCTTCACTGGGAGCGTGGAAATTCTGTGTTGGAGAGCGGGTCAATGGGTCTCTTACGCTGGCAGAGTCGAGATCAACATACCTTCACTGTGCTCGATGCTCCCTGGCTAAAAGAATATACTGCTCATACATGGCGGTATCTCTAAGTCTATCCTCTCCACGACTATGTTGTTGAAGCGAGAGGTATCTCTCTCTCGCTTCAACAACTAACTTATTTACAGCTTTGCATGCATGGCATCATTATATGCCCAGCTATCCATGTCGGGAGGTTCAATACCCTGTTGGCTCAGCATTGTGGATATCTGCGAGCGATGATCGATGGCATGGTTAATAGCCTGGATCACTACGATGATAGCAGGAGACTCATAGGTTCCTCCGTCGAGATAGAAAATCTGGCTTAGATCTCTCTGTTCGACGATGGTGATCAATGTGTTACCTGACAACTCGGCTCGTCGTCGCAGTTCGTCGAAGCCTGCAAATGTGGTGAATTCTTTCAGTGAGGGGGTTGGCCTTGTCCCAGTAAAGGACGATACATAGCCTTCTTCGGCAGTGAACAGATGCATAAGCGTCTTGCGCACACTCCCGAACGTTCCTGGTATGGTTGCATCCAGTTGTGTATCGGATAGGTGTGCACACGCGTCGAGTAAACGCAGGTTTGCCCAGAGGTTATACTTAAAAAAGTCGGGAAGCCCTGTGGTCATTATTTTGATCTCCTTCTATGGTCTGTGTGCTTGTCCATTTGCCTCTCAAGAGCATTTTATCGCAGATCAATTGTATGATACACTAGGACGGATACGTGAGATGAAAGAAAGGCACAACCATGGCCGCAGATAGAACCGCCTTCACCGATGGTGGGGTGTATATGCCTATTGAGCAGTATCTCATCCTGGATAACACTACGGATGGACTCTATTAGTATTGGCATGGTCGTGTGCTTATGTTACGCCCACCTTCTTCGGTCTCTGCGCAATACGCTCTTGTCGATCTCGCAGGTGGAAGCACTGCTCATGCGGCCCTCTCAGCTCGTATTGCTTCTTTGATCGACCAGGGATTGCCACAGGATGGTCCATGTGTTGTGTATTCAAGCGATGCGAAGTTAAAACTGGCTGAAGACCACTATTTGCATCCAGACCTGACCGTCAGTTGTATTGAGCAGAAAGAGGGTATGCTGACTGCTCCAACGGTTATTGTTGAAGTTCTTTCACCAAATACGGAGAAGCGGGATCGCGGAGCCAAACTCACTGCCTATAAAGCATTGTCTTCTTTGCAGGAATATTTGCTGATTGGCAGTGAAGAGAAGGAAATCGTCGTGTACCGACGCGAAAATCACTGGCGACCCTACCATTATAACGAAGGCGATATTGTAGAATTGACCTCGCTTGGCATTAGTTTCCCCTTTGACGCTATCTATCGAAAAATCAGACTGGCATAGGCAACTACGCAACGTTTTACCGCCTTCTACGTATATATCGTGCGGTAGCAACCTGCGTTTATGGGTTTGAAAGGATATATCATAGATGGCAAAGATACTTGGCTCTAACGCTGTTAATGCTCAAGATATGCGTATATATTCACTACGCATGGTACGTACACTCCGTCTGATTTCCGGCTATATTATCCTTTTTGGCGCGGCTCTCTTTTTCCTCGGCACAAGTTGGGATATTCAATGGCATACCTTTATTGGGCGTGATCGCACCTTAATCCCACCGCATATTATAATGCTTTTAGGTATTACCCTGTGTGGCGTTGTCGCCCTCGCGACGGTCTTAATCGAGACATTCTGGGCACATCGCAATGAGCAAGTTGCTCGTACCAGTACTCAGTTCGCGGACGCTTTTCACGCTCCGCTGGGAGCATATATCGCGGGCTTTGGCGCATTGGATTCCGCGATTGGTTTCCCGTTGGATAGCTACTGGCACTCGCTCTATGGTATTGATGTACAGATCTGGGCCCCTTTCCATGTGATGATTATCGCAGGTATGGTTGTGGTTGCGCTTGGGGCTGTCTATATGCTGGCTTCGACTGTCCATTTGGCAGAGCGTGATGCTGCGCGGGTCGCGCGCAGATGGGGCTATGCGGGCATCCTCATCGCTCTTGCTGTAATGCTTTCGACGCTCACGTTTTTGCTCTTCGATGCCTATGGTGACATGGGAACCGTAGCAATCGGACCCGTTACCATCAACGTGTTTACCGCCCTTGCCGCTCTCTTTGGTCTCTATACCTTCATCGTTGCGGCACGAGCCTTGCCCTGGCGTTGGGCTGCGACCAGTGTTGTCGCCGTCTCGTTCGTGTTTGTGACGATTGTCTGGTTCTATGTACCGCCTGCTACAACATTGCTCTTGACGCTTGAGCAACTTTCTTATCGCCGAGGAGGTGCGCACCCCCCTGTCGTAACTATTGATTGGCCGATCATCTTCATTGTGGCCGCCGTCATCTTCGACCTTGTGAATTATCAGGCACGCAAACGTCACTGGTCAACACGTAGATTGCTGGCTGTAGTGGCAGGAATTACATTGGTTGGTTTTCTTCCCATGCCGTTGATTTTCCCGCTCTATCCAGCACTTGTGGTGAGCAGAATTGGCGTAGTTGGCAGTATCATCACCTTGCTTGTTGGCTATGCTGGTGGGTATATTGGTGGTTGGCTTGGCAATCGTAGCAGTGAAGTTATTGAAACACTGGAGCAGTAATCAGGAAAGGAAGCCCTGCATGTCAAAGACTTTCCCCAAGGTACTCCAGCGTATTATGCTTGTCATTGGGGTACTGGCTCTGCTCACGCTCATTATCGAACTGGTCATCTCTATAGCGGCAACCACGCATGGCAGTACGCCTAAGCGCGTCGTGCATGTGATGGCTGGTCCCTACGCGCTCACTGTCAATCTCTACGACTATCCTGCCAACGCGGGTTTCACGTTGCCATTTTCTATTCAAGCGCAACCCGCGCAAAAGCTTACCTATAGCGTTTTCTCTGTACCGAGGGGAACTATCTCTGCTACCTCTGTACGTGCCAGTATTAGCGAGGACACGCAGCACCCTGGAAGCATTCAGGGTGCTGCGGAAATCACCGTGCGCGGCCCTTGGGTCTTGCTTATTACTGTCAGTGGTCAGTCAGGAAGTGGGACTGTCGAAGTTCCCATTGAGGCAACTGCTCCACCAGCCATTCCTAACTGGCTTGGTTGGTTTATCGGCTCTATTCCACTGATCATTTTGCTGCTCTTCCTGGTGCTGCAAAACCGTGGACGCAAAAACATACCTGATGTAGTGGAAACTGCAACCGTTGAGGCGAAGTCGGAAGGCCAAAAAGAAAAAGTGTAGTAGATGCCTGCCATCTTTCAGTGTGTGTAATGCTGTTGAGTATGATCGTTTTTGTGTCTTGCGCTTTAAACGTGTAGAATCTTGAAGTGCAAGACACAAAACGATCATGCCGACGGGTTTTTTGCAACTCATTAAGGCGTTGATGCTGGTCCAGGTGTGGGATGAATCGACAGAACCATAGGGGAAAGTGGCGTTTGTGAGAAGTCGAAATCATTGGTCAGGTTCCCCAGAATGGAGACGTTTTCGCGCACCGTTGGACGTGGGTCTGGGCGGCCATCGGTCTTGGGATCGAGGCGTTGCCCGCTCAGGAAATCGTCTTCGATAAACTTGAGGTAGGCATCGAAGCTTAAGGTCTGGTGGTCGATATAGCCTTTTTTGGCATAGGGACTGATGACGAGGCCGGGGACGCGCAAGCCATAGCCATTTGCATCAACATGGGGAGGAACGACATGATCGTAGAAACCACCCCAATCATCCCACGCCAGGAAAATTGCTGAACTGCTCCAGTCCGGTCCCTGCATGACTGTATTGATCAGGTTCGTCACATAGGTTTGGCCTGTGCTTACCAGTGCGGGTGGATGCTCACTATTCGTTCCGTTCGGCACAACCCAGGAGACCGCAGGCAGCGAACCATTTTTGGCAGCGGTATAGAAGTTCGAGATATCCTGGACATTGCCAAGTTGCCCGTCCTGCTTTACTGTGTCGAAAGCTGGTAAGGGATTCCAGATACCAGGAACCTTTACCTTTTGCGATGGCTGATTGCAAATCATCTGGTCATTCGGGCAATCTGCGTCCTGTCCTTGATCGAGATAGTAGCCCCAACTGATCTTGTTTTTATAGAGTAGATACGTCATGTCGGTCCAGGCGTAGTCCGCACTATTGACATTGGTGATTGTTTGATTGCCTACTGGATTTTGTAGCGCATTCTGACAGCTCATCGGGTCGCCAGCAGTAGTGCAGTGCGCTGACCATGCCGAAACCATAAAGAGATGAGAAGGTAAACTCCACGAAGCGTTTGGCTCGAACATGTGGTCTTGTAACACGAAGTTTTGCGCGTAGGACCAGTAATTAGGAATTTCGCGTGCATCATGATAGCCCATCACATCGATAGATTTAGAGTTGGTGCAGATGGGATTTACAGTGGTAAGGCATCCCTTGCGTCCCTTCTCCGCCTGCACGATGAAGCCGTTCATCTTCCCAGCATTGATATCGGCTGTGGCATTCGTCGCGCCGTGTGGTCCGCCGCCATTTAAGTCATTCGGGTTATGATATGGTTTGACACACTGTCCCGTTTGTGGGTCGTTGGCACAGACTGTTGGAACACCATTCTGCATAGGAATGCCGTCTGCGCCTGGATAGGTTCCAAAATAGCTATCGAATGACCTGTTTTCTTGCATAATCACAATGATATGTTTAATCTTGTGAATATCAGGGTTGATGGTCGAACTCTGATTTTGCGTCTGATTGCTTGTACTACAAGCGGCCAGTAATGAACTAACGATTAGACAGGCAATAGAGAGCGTATATAAAGGTTGTAGCGTATTGAGTTGTGTACGCCTGGAAATCCTTCTTGTAGATCGTGCCATACTTGCTCCTTCTCGAAGGCAATATCTGAAGTGAGTGCCACTACACTCTAGACTATAGAACAT
>DAICZM010000304.1 GCA_027311145.1 Ktedonobacterales bacterium | reverse complement strand
CTCTTTATACTATAGCACATACCTCGCTACATGGGCGCGGCATAGCTTTTCTGCTCATCAGAGGCGTGCCACAATGCGCGGTAGTATTTCACCTGCTTTGTGATGGATCACGACATCCGCAAGCTGATCTATGCTGGTTGGTTGTAGATTGATAATGATCAGCGGCACTTCGCGACGTAATGCGAGATGTGGCAGTGTGGAGGCTGGTGTGACTTTGAGCGAGGAGCCAATGACAAGAAAGAGATCACAGTTCGATGCCAGTTCCTTTGCCTGTTTGAGGGCCGCATCGGGAACTTTTTGTCCAAAGAGAATGGTTGCTGCTTTAAGATAGCCACCGCATGCTGTGCAACAGGGATCAATTTCTCCTGCATCGATACGCATCTGCAACTCATTCATCGAGGAACGCTTGCCACAGAGCGTACAAGCGGCAGCGCGAGCTGTGCCATGTAGTTCAATGACGCGTGCGGGTTGGTGTCCAGCATCTTGATGGAGACCATCAAAATTCTGCGTGATAATGCCGGCGAGCCGTTGTATGTTTTCTAATGCGGCAAGCGCGTAATGGGCCGCGTTAGGGCACGCTGTGGAAACCTGTACGGAGAGATCTCGGCGTGTTTGCCAGTATTGCTGGCGTGCTTGTGCATCAGTAATGAAGGCATGATAGCTGACAGGCGGGTGTTGTTGCCAGCGAGAGCCAGGGCTACGAAAATCTGGAATGCCAGATTCAGTGCTGATACCCGCCCCTGTCAAGACGGCGATACGCTGTGCGTGTTGCATGAGTTCTGCTGCATCTTCGATCTGTTGTTGTAGTATCAGCATGGTAACTTTCTTGGGCTTGGAGCATAATGAATGAATGTTCTTTACTAAGAGTATACCCATCAAGCGGGAACAGACGCAAGACCTTGCGATGTGGTATGATGATTTTATCAGACACAGGGCATGCCTATATGCGGCAAGAGATGTGGCTGGTGTTTTTCTTTGCAGAGAAGAATAGCGTATCAGTTGGTTATTTTAAAGAGTCTGAGGAGTCATATTACACCATGAGTCAGAAATTAACTGGAGTGGTTGCGTTGATTACAGGGGCGAGCGCGGGCATCGGCAAAGCATCTGCCCTGGCCTTGGCCGGTGAGGGAGCGCGTTTGGTACTGATTGCACGCAGGCAGGATCGCCTGGAAGAGGTCGCCGGGCTGGTACGCGCAGCTGGCGGAGAGGCAGTGCTTGTCCTTGGGGATGCGCGTCAAGAGGAAACGGCGAAACGTGCTGTGCAGACAGCCGTCGAGCATTTTGGTGGGCTGCATATTCTGATCAATAATACCGGTGTCGGTAACTATAAAAATCTCGTTGAGACAAGTGCAGAAGAATATGACGAGATGATGGACAGCAACGTCCGTTCAACGTTTCTCTTTACACGCCATGCCGTTCCCGTTATGCAAAAACAACAATCAGGTACGATTTTGATGATCTCCTCTATGGCTGGCATCTATGGCTTTGCCGGTGAGGCCGTCTATTGTGCGACTAAGTTTGCTCAAGTCGGTTTTGCGCAAGCTCTAGACAAAGAATTGCGTCCGCACGGTATCAAAGTAGGTCTCATTTGTCCTGGCGGTGTCAAAACTGAATTTGCACTCGGCAAGGGACGCACTGAAGAGAGCGTGGCGCAATCCGGTATGCTTGACCCTGAAGATGTCGCCAGTGCTGTTCTGCTCGCCTGCACACAGTCTCCGCGTGCGCGTATTATCGAAATTCAGATGCGCACGATGGATGAATCTCTGACCTAGGAGTACGCGCAACGAACAGAGCGCGCTATCAAGTTTTAGATGGACAGCCTTACGCTACACATAGGTAGACAGGCTGTTCTTCTTTCTGCGGCGGGACGCGTGCATCACGCGAAACTTGTAGAGCCTGCGCTCCAGCCATTCGCCCAGATGTGGGTGGATAGGGGGCGCGTCTGGCTGGAGAAGCGAGACCCGCAGTTTCGTTCCAGCGGATCATCTGGGGCATTCGAAGATTCATTCAGTAGCCCATACAATATGTTATGCTTATTGCTAGTAAGATTGTTTGGAAGAGGTGCTGTGCGCTGAGGCACAGGTATACAGCATTGTCAGGCCAGGAGGTTCAATGATGTCTCTCGGTATGCACTATAATACGTCTGATATGCAGTATCAGGCAACACATGAGGTTGTGAACCAGGTTCCTCTATTGTCGGGCTATAATGCTTTTTCGCAAGATAACGTATTGTTTGATGGGCTACGCCGCGAAGGAGCGGACTGGGCCGAGACGCAACTTGCGCAGTTTGGCGCGTTTGTTGCCAGCGAAGAGGCCTCTCAGTGGGCCGTTGAGGCGAATACCTATACGCCGGTGCTGCAAACGCATGATCGTTCTGGACACAGAATTGACGAAGTAACGTTTCACCCTGCATGGCATCAGCTCATGCGCACATCGCTTGCTGAAGGGGCGCACGCGCTCTCTTGGCGAGCTGCGCAACCAGCATCCCATGTTGTGCGCTCCGTCGTGTTTTACCTGTCTTCGCAGATGGAGGCTGGTCACTGTTGTCCTCTTTCCATGACCCACGCCGTGATTCCCGTCTTACACAGCTATCCCGCTCTGGCTCAGCTATGGGAGCCATTGCTTACCTCTACAACCTATGATGTAGGGCTACGTCCGGCAGGCGAGAAGCAGGGCATTTTGTGTGGGATGGGCATGACAGAGAAACAAGGTGGATCAGATGTACGTGCCAATACAACGCGCGCAATTCCAACAGGGGATGGGCAGAGCTATCTCTTGAGTGGGCATAAATGGTTTTGTTCGGCCCCAATGTGTGATATTTTTCTTGTACTGGCGCAGGCTCCCAAAGGGTTGACCTGTTTTCTCTTGCCACGCATACTCCCCGATGGTACACGCAATCGCTTTTTTATTCAACGTTTAAAAGACAAGCTGGGCAATCGTTCAAATGCATCGAGCGAGGTTGAGTTTGAGCAGACATGGGCAATGCGCGTCGGCGAGGAAGGGCGTGGTGTGCGCACAATTATCGAGATGGTCAATCATACACGCCTGGATTGTGCGATTGGTTCCGCGGCAACGATGCGTCAATCGCTCGTCTATGCAATCCATCACGCAACGCATCGCACAGCCTTTGGAAAACTGCTGCTGCATCAGCCGCTCATGCAGAATGTGTTAGCGGACCTGACACTGGAGTCGGAAGCTGCGACCATTACGGCTTTGCGTCTGGCCCATGCCTGTGACCATGCACAGGATGATCCGCATGAGGCATCGATCAAGCGTATTGGCACGGCTATTGCGAAGTATTGGATTACCAAACGCTGTCCTGTCCATGTCGCGGAGGCTCTAGAGTGTCTCGGGGGCAATGGCTATGTCGAAGAGCATGTAATGCCACGTCTCTATCGTGAGGCCCCGCTCAACTCGGTTTGGGAAGGTGCTGGGAACGTCAATTGCTTAGATGTGTTGCGGGCAATGGCCAAAGAGCCAGCAATAGTTGAGGTCTATTTTGCGGAGATTGCACGCGCAAAAGGGCGCGATGCGCGTTTTGATCGCGCACTTGTGGCATTGCAACGTGAATTTTCTGATTTGACAGCCATTGAACTGCGCGCACGTCGTCTGGTGGAGCAGATGGCCCTGTTGCTGCAGGCCGCACTGCTGTTGCAATACGGCTATGTGCTTGTTGCCGACGCCTTTTGTGCCTCACGTTTGGGTGGAGATTGGGGCAAAGCTTTTGGCACACTGCCACCAGCGACAGATATGATGGGCATTATCAAGCATGCTTTGCCCCAAATCGGCTAAACGGGTGGCAATTGCGTGATAAATTTCTGACCGCACAAGTGGGTTCAAAGGCCAACAGTAGGATCATTGCTTTTGAACCCACTATTTTCGTTGTATTTTTGCTATACTACAAAAAATGCTATCTCAGAGAAACGAGGAACGAAACATATGCATCCCGAAGGTGCATCTATGCGTGAACAGATTCTTGCTGCTGCTGTTCAGATGTTTGCAGAATATGGATATCATGCAGCCCCCCTACGTGATATTGCACGTATTGCGGGTATTCAAGCGGCGAGTATTTATCACCACTATCCCAATAAGCAGGCTCTGCTGGTTGAAATCATGGAGACGCACATGCTCCGTCTGAATACGGCGTTGCACCATATTCTTCATGAATATGCTGACCCACTCCAACGTCTACGCGAAGCGATTGGCAACCATATCCGCCTGCACACAACCTATAAAAACGAATTTTTCATCGTTGATACAGAAATTCGGGCGTTAGAGCCTGAGAATAGAGCGCATATCCTGTCGCTACGAGACACGTATGAGAAGCTTATACAAGAAATTTTGCGCGATGGCATTGAGCGTAAGGTGTTTCAACCAGGGGATGTGAAGGTAATTTCTTATGCAATTATTGCGATGTGTACCGAAGTTGCAACGTGGTTTCGTCCCGATGGGCGTTTAAGCGTTCAGCAGGTTATTGAGATTTATCGCCAAATTATTATTGGAGGACTGTTAGCAACCCTCTAAGGGCTATTGTTGCGTGTAAAAGAAAGCCGTATAATAGCACAGCAAAGAGAATATAAAATTGCTGAGAGAGGACTCTCCCCATATTTCCATCTGTACCGTTGGAGAGTAGCGACGAGAAGAATGCTAAAAAAGAAATATATGCCATCACGGTATCTCAGTCTGGGGATTGCTGTGTTACTATTAATAAGCGTCAGCTTATTTTTTGTGCTTTTCGGCGCAAATAAACCAAATAAGGCTTTAGGACATATCACTGCTTCACCAACCACAACACGCTTAGTATCACCGACAGTGAGTTTGACCCCACTACCATTATTTACCGATCATTTTACCAGTGAAAGCTCTGGATGGTATGTAGGAGATACCGGGGGTTATAAGCGTATGTTGAGTAGCAATGGGTTATTGCTTTCCGATACAAATCATCAGATTCTGATTGAGAGTTTGCCCACGGGGATTCATTTTGATAATTTTGTGCTGACGACAACCTTTACTCTCATGCAGGCCAGTGCGAATGATAGTGTGGGACTCTATGTACGGGGCGATGTGAATCTCGATCACGATTACCGCATAGATATCTTCGGGAATAAGAGCTACGGAATTAGTAAGGAGACGCTAGACGCCCAACGCAATCCGCACGTGATAGTGCTTGTGCCGCCAACGCATACGTTACTGTTAAAGCCTCTTGGTCAATCCAATACGCTAAAAGTGACAATGAATGGCCTTATGCTCGTTGTGGAGATCAACGGCAAATTGGCCGCCAGCATCAGTGATGCAGATTATACACGCGGGCAGATTGCGCTTTTTGTCTCGAACAGCGCAACTTCTCCCGGCGTGACCGCACTATTGAGTAGTGTGACAGTTTCGGCTTTGCCTGCTGCAGGGCAGCCATAATCCTCTTTAGGCTTCCAGGTACGAATGTAGCTGGCAGGAGAAGAGCTGGAGGCCATAATCACCTTTCTTGCTTATTGAACGGCTCAAGCGTGTTGCGTCGCTCACGGGAATGGCGAACTCTGGTCAAATAGAAAGCAATTCCGACGACGGACAATGCCATACAGCCTGGCAGATTGAAGAAAAAGGCCAGCGAGAATCCCAGATAGAACGTCCGCACCATCAGTATGATTTGGAACACCAGAAGCGGAACGGCCAAGCCAAAGCTGAATGGGCGAGTGAACCCAAAAAACACAAACAGCACCATGAGAAACTCCGTCAGCAAGAAAGGCCCTATGAAGAGAAATCCTGCTCCTATATTGGCGGGGCTAAGGCGTAGCGGTATAATGCCAACCTGACCCAGGAAAGGTAAAATGAATGTCCAGAGCAAGACCAGAACACCTATGAGAATGCCCAATCGCCATTTTGTGTCGTGTATCATATGTATTTCCTCTTTTCTCATTGCTTGATTTCTGCAAAGAAAGATCATCGCTGATCTCAAGTATAAATGCAATGGAAGAAAACGGCATGGGGCACATGACCTCTCTCTGCCTTTTTCTAAGTACAATCATAAGTGGCTAGCA
>DAICZM010000303.1 GCA_027311145.1 Ktedonobacterales bacterium | reverse complement strand
TCCTGCCTGCTTCTCCAAGTGGGCAGCTTTTCTTCTTATTCGAATGGCATTGCCCACGACTCCAACCAAACCAAACAACCCAACAACGGCACTATTAAAATGATAGGGCGGCGTGGTCAAGAGAAAAGGCAAGGCAACCCAGAAAACGCTGAAAGCTCCAAATACTAGGCCCCCGAGTAGACTGGCTTCCCGCAAGACAGGCTCACGCTTGACAAAACCCCAGAGTGAACGCAACAATTGCGCATAGCTCAGGTTCATCTTCGTCTGCTCTTTCGGTAGCACCACACGCAAAATCAGCAGTAACACAAGCATCATCGCCGCTGCCAACCAGTACATGGCACGCCATCCAAAGAAAGCTCCGACGATACCACTCACGGTGCGCGCCAGCAGAATGCCGATCAATAAACTGCTCATCACGATGCCCACCACGCGCCCACGCTCTTGCGGGCGCGCCAGACTCGCGGCGAAAGGCACAATGAGATGCGGCACAATTGTTGTCACACCAACAGCAAAGCTCGCAATGGCAAGGAGCAGCAAAGTTGGCGAGAGTGCAGTCGCTAATAAGGAAAACGTAACCGCCAATAAGACAAACGAGAGCAGTTTACGCCGCTCAAACGCATCACCTAGCGGCACAATAAAAAGTAAGCCGAGAGCAAAACCCAGTTGTGTCAGGGTTGCAATAAAACCAACAGCACGTTCAGAGGCAGAAAAATTCTGCGCAATCGATGCCAGCAATGGCTGACTATAATACAGATTTGCAGCGGTCATTGCACATGCCAACGATAACACCCAAACCAGACGCCAATCAATAGTGACATCTTGCGCGGATGCAATATCTGCCCGCAAGGAGCTATCTTGCACCTGTTCTACCGTCTTCATCTTTTTTTCATCAGTATAACCTTGTGACATTTCGTATTCCTCATATTCACCAAACCGCAATGATAAATGATCCTCTCTTCCTTAGAACCATCATTAGTCCTGCGTTTCTTCCCACAGCCCGCTTTTTTCACGTATGAGAGGAGAGCTGGACTGCACGGCATGCTCCAGGCTACAAACCCAATACATCGTAGCATCTGGATACCAGCAAGGTCTACGACAGCAACAAATAAAGCAATATGCTACAATAAAAAGGACTGATTTGCGAAACTATCAAACAAAGATGTGGAGGAAATTATGGCACGACCAGTCACCCTCTTTACAGGACAATTCGCCGATCTCCCACTAGCACAATTGGCTCCCCTGGCAAAAAGTTGGGGCTATGATGGGCTGGAACTCGCCTGCTGGGGCGACCACTTTGAGGTTACTAAGGCTCTGACTCATCCCAACTACGTGCAAGACAAACGTGCGTTGCTCGAGCAACACGGGCTGGGTTGTTGGGCGATCAGCAATCACCTCGTGGGGCAGGCAGTTGCCGATAAGTTTATTGATGAACGGCATCAGGGCATTGTACCCCCGCACGTATGGGGCAACGGCGATCCCGAAGGCGTGCGCCAGCGGGCCGCTCAAGAGATGATGGACACGGCACGCGCCGCGCACCTCTTTGGCGTCAAGCAGGTAAACGGCTTTACAGGCTCACCGATCTGGCACTTACTCTACTCTTTCCCACCCAATAATTTCGCAACCATCGAGGCCGGCTATCGTGAGTTTGCAGACCGCTGGAATCCCATCATGGACGTATTTGACGAGGAAGGCATTCGTTTCGGCCTGGAGGTTCATCCAACAGAAATTGCCTACGATATCGTCACCACCGAGAAGACGCTAGCAGCCATCGGGCATCGTGCGGCCTTTGGCATTAATTTTGATCCCAGCCACCTACACCACCAGTTCGTTGATCCGGTTCTCTTTCTCGAAACATTCGCCAATCGTATCTATCATGTTCACGTGAAGAATGCCACACGCAATTTGAATGGACGCACGAGTATCCTCGGCTCACATCTAGATTTTGGTGATCCCCGACGCGGGTGGGACTTCCGCACGCCTGGACGCAGTGGCATCGAGTTCGAGGAGATTATTCGTACCCTCAACCGCGTTGGCTACGCAGGTCCACTCTCCGTTGAATGGGAAGACAGCGGCATGGAACGCGCACATGGAGCCACCGAGGCCGCGGCCTTTGTCCATAAACTCGACTTTGCGCCCTCGCAACTGGCATTTGACGCCGCCTTTAAGCAGAAATAAGGCGCAAGAATGCATACATTTGTTTTCTGTCAAATTTTTAGGGATGAGAGGTGTATACCATGTCTGAGCGCGTTGGTTTTGTGACAATGGGCGAAAGCGGCAAGATTTCAGACAATATCCCCACCCTAGGCGTGGGCATGTTAGGCTATGCTTTTATGGGCAAGGCACATACAAACGGCTATAAGAAAATGAACTATTTTTATACACCACCACCCGCCTATGCACGCCTGACTGCCCTGGCCGGTCGTGATAAAGAGCGCGTTGAGGCCGCTGCGCAACGCTATGGCTATGAAAAAGCTGTCACCGACTGGCATGATCTCATCAGCGATCCCGCTGTTCAGGTTTTTGACAATAGCGCACCCAATCATTTACATGCCGAACCCACCATTGCGGCAGTGCAGGCAGGGAAGCATGTCATCTGCGAAAAACCGCTGGGACGCGATGCAGCCGAAGCCAAACGAATGTGGGATGCCGCTAAACAAGCGGGTGTTGTTCATATGTGCGCTTTCAATTACCGCTTTGTGCCCGCTATTCGGCTCGCCCGCGATCTCATCCAGTCGGGCCGTCTAGGCCGTATCTACCACTTCCGTGCCCATTATCTACAAGAGTGGATTATGGACCCCCACTTTGGCATGGTCTGGCGTCTTGATGCTTCGACCGCTGGCTCTGGCGCATTGGGTGACCTGGGCACACATATCATTGATCTGGCACGTTTTCTGGTCGGTGAACCTGCCAATATCAGCGGCGTGACCACCACATTCATTAAAGAACGCACCAATGAGGCCGGCCAACACATACCCGTGACAGTCGATGATGCTTTTATTGCCCTGCTAACTTTCCAAAATGGCGCACTCGGCACATTGGAGGCCACTCGCTTTGCGCGTGGTCGTAAAAATCATCAGGTGATTGAGATCAACGGCGAGAAAGGATCACTGGTCTTTAACTTGGAACGCCTGAACGAGCTAGAGGTCTATCTTCCCGAAGAAGAGACGCAGAAGGATGCGCAAGGCTTTCGCCAGGTACTAGTGACAGAGAGCCATCATCCCTTCTACAATGCATGGTGGCCACAAGGACACATCATCGGTTGGGAACACACGTTTGTGCATGAGATCAGACATCTTTTTGATGCCATCGTTAACGGACATCCCATCTCACCAGAGGGAGCCGACTTTGAGGATGGCTATCGTGCCAGTGTAATTGCCGACGCCATTATGCAATCGTCGCACACAGGCCAGCGCGTTGAGATCGCGTATTAACCTTTTATCAGCCTAATTAACCTTTTATCTAAAAGAGAGTAGGCATGACACCCCTCGTGAGTGTCATGCCACTATCATGCCGCCCCAATATTGATCTTAACGCTATCAACGCTCATGAATCTCTGCAAGACCTTTTTTATTGTGCAAAAGCCTCACGCAAGACGGAGGCCGCCTCGTTCAAGGCAACTTTGCCTTGCTCAATCACACCGGCCATGCTGACAAAACCGTGGATAACACCATTGTAACGTTTCGTCCGCACGATTACATCTGCCTCACGCAGACGTTGTGCATAGTGTTCGCCTTCGTCACGCAATGGGTCATACTCAGCAGTTATCACGAAAGCTAGCGGCAATCCGCTGAGGTCTTTGGCACGCAGCGGGTGCAGGTACGGATTATCTAGATCAGTGCCGCTCAGCACATAATGGTTGAAAAACCAGATCATCATGTCGCGGGTCAGGAAATAGCCATCGGCATTCTCGCGCAGGGACGGCGTACCCGGCTGGTAGTGGTCAGTTACAGGATAGATCAGCAATTGAAAGATGATCTTTGGACCACTACGGTCACGAGCCATCAAGCTCACAACAGCAGATAAATTGCCACCCGCACTATCACCAGCCACCGCAAGACGCCCGGCATCACCATGTAGCTCGGCAGCATGTTCAGCTACCCATTTGGTCGCTGCATAACAGTCTTCGGGAGCAGCAGGAAAAGGATGTTCTGGCGCAAGCCGATAATCAACGGCCACAACCACACACTGTGCAGCATTCGCCAGCGAGCGACATACCCCATCGTGTGTCTCTAGTGAGCCGAGAACGAAACCTCCGCCATGAAAAAACATCAGCAGCGGCAAAGAACCACTCGCAGTTGGTGTATAAATACGTACTGGAATGTCTCCTGCTGGACCGGGTATTGTGCGGTCCTCAACAGCATGAATAGCTTCCAGCACACCACTCATATTACCCATATCCATCGACTGACGTGCAGCCGCAACGCTCTGTGTATGCATCGGTGGTATATTCATGACCACCATCATATCAAGGAGAGCTTGTACCTGTGGGTCTACTGGCATGGAACGATCCTTTCTGAGGCTAACATCGTCTAGGGAGATCAGTACTGTATCCCCAAAACATCATACAACGCAGGAAACACAACTGAACAGAGCAATTCTTGATCAAACGTGATTATTTTGATAGACGTTATAGGTCATTTGCCCCTCATCTACACAACGGCATACAGTTACACTTTACAAAGAACGAATATACCTGTGTACAGAGATGCGCAATACATGGGAAAGGGAGGATTTATGTTCACGAGAGTTAATATGCACTGCGACTGCTGCGGGCAAGCAATCGCGCCAGAAGTAGAAAGTGATTGCCCAAATTGTGGCTATCCCATCGCTCCAAAGAAAGAACGTCTCTTTTTGCAGTCCGCCATTCGCGATTTACAACGGGTTGCGACGCACGGAGGAGCGAGCATGACGGTTACAGACCTGCTACACCGCTACCAAACACGCCTAAACGATCTGAAGATGCTAGAACAACCACAGCCGACTCCTATTGCCAGCGTTCCTATTGCCCTAGCCAGTGCCCCTATGCTGATGGCAACAGCAAGCTCACCAGCACCACAACCCACGCCTGCGCCAATCGCATCATCTCCAAAACATGATGAGCATATACACCATGTTTTTTCATGGAAAACCTTTTTTGCCAACCAAACGATCAATATTGTAGCATCACTGGGAGCTTTTTTTATTCTGATTGGCTCGCTCAGTTTTATTGCCACGACAACAAATCTTTTTCTCTCTTTCATGGTCATGCTGCTGGTTCACGCCATTTTTGGCATCATCGGCATGGTTTCCTATCGTTTTCAGGCGTTTCGCACGGTTTCTGTGATCTATACAGCGATTTTTGCACTCCTCGTGCCATTGGTCGGCTTCTCAGCCTACCGTGTCGTTGAAGGACAGATGATACCACTTTCTACCTCCACGCTGGTCGTCATCGCCGCTACATATGCCGCCCTGGTCTATGGCTTTTTGGCTGTTTATCAACGTTTCGCCCCCTTTGGTTACCTCGCCGTCTCAGCATTGCTCCTGGCTGATCTCGCCCTATCGCAGGCTCTCCATCTCTCTTATCCCTGGTGGATTGCCATGTTGTTCGTGCTTGCCTTGCCTGCTTTGCTAGCAGCTCCGCGCCCGACAAGCGTATGGCCCTTTAGCGGCCTATTCGCCATTCTACGCGCTCCTGTGCAGATACTTATGTACCTTGTCGTCTCAGTAAGTGCGTTCGGCTTGTTGTTCACTTACCTGTTTACGATGAGTGTGAATGGAACAGCGCAACCAACAATGGAAGCACGTCTGGCTATGCTGACAGTAGCCAGCCTGCTACTGCTCTGGACAACGCTCTACTGCTGGCTGACACGCCAGAAACAATGGGCCGTCGCTATTCCTTACCTATTGCTCGTTGTTGTTCTCTTCTTCTGTTATGCTCTTGACTTCACAGCACTTGGCTATGCGATTGCATTGACAGTCCTGGCACTCTCTTACCACCTGCTCAAACGGGTTGCCTATCCACTGCCCCAGCTGTTAGAGCAAACAGCAACACATATAGAAGGAATCGCCCTCATACT
>DAICZM010000302.1 GCA_027311145.1 Ktedonobacterales bacterium | reverse complement strand
AAAAAAGGTGCACCAGCCAGAGCCGTAAAAACGCCCACAGGCAAGACAGCAGGCGCGATGACAATACGTGCCAGCAGGTCCGCCAGTGTCAGAAACACCGCCCCACCCAGAGCTGAGCTTGGCAGAAGCAAGCGATGACGCGGGCCAAGCAGCAAGCGCATCACATGTGGGACAACCAAGCCCACAAAACCAATCAGACCGCTGATCGAGACGGCGGCAGCCGTGAGCAAGGAGCCAAGCGCGATAATTGCCAGTTTACGCCGCTCCACGTTCAGACCGAGATGCATTGCGCCATCTTCGCCTAACGCAAAAGCATCTAGGACCCCCGCGACACCCATTGATAGCACGAAACCACACACGATCAGTGGGGCAATCAGCGCGATCTGTTGCCAGCCAGTGACCGCAACCCCGCCCGAGAGCCAGTTGAACAGTGCTTGTAGCGTAATTTGAGCATGGGGGTTGAAGAGTAAAACAAGGGTCTGACAAGCAATCAGGACCGAGTTGATGACGACGCCCGCAAGGATCAACGTGACCACTGGCGTGCGCTTATCGACACGCGCCAGACTGTAGACAAAGAGGACCGTGACGATTGCTCCCACAAAGGCCAGGAGCGAGGTCAGCGGGAAAAATGTTCCATAGAGCGTATCAAACGGCAAGGTGAAGGCAATCGCCGCACCCAGCGCGGCCCCCGACGAGGTTCCGATCAAATAAGGATCGGCTAGCGGATTGCGCAACATGCCCTGAAATAGCACACCCGCGACGGACAAACCCATCCCTACAAGGGCCGCTCCCACCACTTCCGGCATGCGCACCTGCCAAATAATCACCTCGGCGGTAGCATTCCACTGCTGGGCAAAGTGAAAGATGCCCGTGCCATTCAAAATAATCTGGACAATCGTTTCCAATGGAATAGGCGTTGAGCCAAAACTGACGGCGATCACCATCACCAGTAAAAGTAAGGCACTGAGAAAAAGGAGCACAACCGTCGAGAACAAGGGATGCATTTTTCTGCTTGTATAGGCGTTGCGCGTCAGATAAGGCGGATTCATCTGTCATCTCCGAGGTTGAGCCACATGGTGCATACATAAGCATCAATTTTCATTATTATGTAGTAGTATATCGGTCACGTGCTACAGTGTCAACCAATGTTTTTTGCAGATTTGTGGTTTCCTGTACATAAGTCCAGTTGACAAGTGCGCTACTGAGGGTGATACTACACACAAGTGCAGCCACACTTCTCTGACGCTCTTGCAATAGAAGAGCTGGAGAATGTGCCTGTGTTTCCCTCACATAAAGGATATTACGAATGGCAATTGAAAAAGATTTTTTTCGGCAGGTCATGGGCCGATTCGTCACTGGCGTAACGGTTGTGACTACGCACCATAACGGCACACCCGCCGGCTTAACAGTGAATGCCTTCTGCTCTGTTTCGCTCAGCCCGCCACTCGTGCTTGTCTGTGTGGACCTGACAAGTAGCGTCATACCGCTCATTCGTGAAAGCGGTATCTATGCAGTCAATATGTTGACAACAGAACAAGAAGCATTCTCGCGCTGTTTTGCCTCCCCTACGGAGGAGCGGCATCAGCATTTCTGCTATGCGAACTATTACACTGCTGCAACGGGCGCACCCATCTTAGAGGGTGCACATGCCTTTATCGATACACACATTGTCGCGGAATACCCCGGCGGCGATCACATCATTTTTGTTGGTCAGATTGAGGCAATGGGAGCAGGTGGTCAGGTGGCCTTCGCCGACGCGAGTGCCAAAGAGGATGCCACGCTCGTTGGACATGAAGAGGATGCCACATCCGAGGAAAGCCTGCCGCTTGGCTACTATCGTGGACAGTATCGTCAACTCGCGGATGGTTATCGTCAACCGAGTCTGAGTACTATCTTTAATGCAAAACAACGTGAGCAACAAGAACAACCAGCAGCAAGCAGCGAAAATGCTTGAGATTGCGGCACTGCAACGGCGCATTCGTGCCTGTCGTCTCTGTCAAGAACATGGCTACCTCGCACGCGCATACCCGCTTGTCAGCGGACGTGCTACAGACCGCGTGATGGTGATTGGACAGGCCCCTGGTCATCGCTCTATCACCAACGATCGGCCCTTCAGCGGTCCTGGCGGGCGCATACTGCAAAAATGGCTTGAACGCGCTGGCTTTCCCCCCGGCTACCTGCACGAACACACCTATTTGACCTCGCTGACACGCTGCGACCCAGGCAAGAACCTTCACGGAGAGGGTGACCGTCGTCCCTCACCCGCTGAAATGGCCCTCTGTCGCCCCTTTCTGGATGCCGAACTACACCTGTTGCGCCCTCAAGTCGTACTGCTGCTCGGCACAATGGCTATCGAAGCTTTCTTTGGCAAAATGCGCCTGGACGATGTGATTGGCACGTATCAGGAGCGCGAAGAGACGTTTTTCTTGCCATTGCCGCACCCATCGGGCGTGAGTCGCTGGCTCAACGACTCCGCCCATCAACGCCTGTTAGAACAAGCACTGGCGCATTTGGCTGCGTGGCGCGTGATGTATGAACTTTGACCTGAAACCTCTAGCCAAAACGCAACTTTTGTTTTACACTACTGTTACCCGATAGCCAGTATTGGGCATACTCTCTTTTTCCACAATAGAAGCGATCAGGGCGGTAGTGCAGCAGGAAGGAAGCGATATGCCAGATCAGCAGCAGACAACGGTCGTAGATGAGGATATTCGTCCGCAGATAGGAACATTGCTCAGGCAGTTGAGTAGTAAACAGAGGGGCGGCGGAGTTGATGCATTAAAAACGCTCTTTCTCACTGAGCTAAACTACGAGCGTGAAAATAAGGTTCTTAGTGTAGAAGAAGCTGTGACAAAATATCTCGATGAAGACCCGCTGCTCTTTGCCAGTGGCGCGGATGGTGAGTTTCACATCATCTATTTGCATTTGAATACCAAATACCTTTCTCTGAGTGCCGAGCGCACAATTGTCACAAAACTGCTCTCTAATCACCTCTACGCGCTCTTTATTTTCTCTGACCGCGATCAGAGCTACTGGCATTTTCTCAATGTAAAGAATGAACCGGGCAATGCGAAGCGACGCGTCTTTCGGCGCATCACCATTGGGCCTGATGAGCGTCTGCGCACCGCGACCGAACGCCTTGCGCTACTTGATCTCAAACAACTCGACCCACGCTTATTTGGTCTCTCGGCTCTAGACATTCAAAACGCGCACGATATGGCTTTTGATGTTGAGGCAGTCACAACGCATTTCTTTAACGACTACAAGCGACTCTTTCGGATTTTTCAGAAAGATTTGTATAGTCAGACAAACGATCTGGCATGGGCGCATGACTACGCGCTGCAATTTCTCAACCGCTGCATGTTCCTCTATTTTATTCAGCGCAAACGCTGGCTTGGCGAGAATACGGAATTTCTCAAATTATTTTGGGAGAGCTATAAACGTCAGGTACAGAGCGATCAGCAGGAGCCGGAGACGTTTTTTACTGATTGGTTGAGCGTGCTATTTTTTGAAGCCTTTAACAATCGTTTTAGCGGGCATTACCGCTATTTCCCGTCCGATATCAATAAAATTTTATCGCAGGCTCCCTATCTCAATGGCGGTCTGTTCAGAAAAAACGAACTGGATACCTATGGCGGTTTTACTGTCTCCGATGAGCGTTTTGCCCAGATTTTCGGCTTTTTTGAACGCTATAACTTTACGATTAGCGAGGATAGCCCCCTCGACCATGAGGTCGCCGTAGACCCAGAGATGATTGGTAAGGTTTATGAAAGTCTGGTCAATGTCTCGACCGAGATAGATGAGCGCGAGGGTGAGCGTGGAGACGCGGGCATCTTCTACACGCCGCGCGTCGAGCTTGATCTGATGTGCCGCCTATCCCTGGTTGACTATCTCACAAATCACCTGGGTGATTCGCATAAACCGTTATTATATGATGCCGTCTTCGCTCTGGAACCCGAAGACAAAGAACATGCTGATGTTGCCTTGACGCGGGCTAACCTCTGGCGACCGCTTGCCCAACTTTTGCAAGATATCACAGTTGTCGATCCTGCGTGTGGCTCTGGAGCATTTCTCGTTGGCATGCTGGCAGTATTGGACGATCTGTTAGAGCGTGCGGAGACCCATGTTGTTGGTCTGGCCTATTCCGACGAGCGCGAACGCTCCTATCGACGCAAGAAGCAGATTATCGGCAATAGCTTGTATGGTGTCGATGTGATGGAATGGGCTATTCATATCGCCGAACTGCGCCTCTGGCTAGCCCTGATTATTGATCTGCCGCTGACATCAGCGGAGCTGCATGTGCGCCATGAGCCGCTGTTGCCCTATTTCACCTTTAAGCTCTGTCGCGGCGATAGCCTCGTGCAAGAGGTGGGCGGGATCAATTTTGACTACAGGTCAGCGATGCGCGATCTCTCACCTCAACTCAAAAAGAGAGTCACGGAGCTGAAAAAGCAGAAGTTGGCGTTTTACAATAATGATCAGGAGCGCGAACTGCACACAAAAGAGGATGTACGCCGTGAGGAGAAGAAGCTCTTCACCGATATCCTGCAAGCGCATTTGAAGACGGCTGAGGACAAAGTTCGAGAGCTTGAGTTGCGGATTGCGGGACGCACAGAGCGACAACTCAGCCTGGGCTTAGAGGGCATGGAGGTAGAGCAGACGAAGCAGTTGCCACTTGAACTGCTGATGTTAGAAGAAAACAAAGAACAATGGGAAAAGCAGCGTGAGCAGCTAAAAACTGCCCTTGTGCAGGTGCGGAGCGCGCCCATCAGTCCCTTTGTCTGGCATATCTCGTTTGTGGAGGTGTTCGCGAATGGCAAGTTTGATATCGTAATTGGCAACCCGCCCTATGTGCGTCAAGAGTTGATTGCTGATCCCTTTTTGCCGGAAGCGGAGCGCAGCAAGGATGAGCACAAAAGAGAGTATAAGAAGAAATTGATGCGCGCCATCTATGCTGCCTTTCCAAAATTCTTTGGTTATGATATCAATCAGAGCACTGCTAGCGAGCTTGTCGTAAGGAATAAACTGGATGGCAAGAGCGATCTCTATATCTATTTCTACCTGTTTGGTCTCTCGCTGCTGAATGAGAACGGCGCATTTAGCTTTATCACGTCGAACTCGTGGCTGGATGTTGGCTATGGGGCAAAATTACAGGAATTTCTGCTCAAACACTGTCATATCAAGTTTATTATTGATAACGAGCTACGCCGTACCTTTGCCACAGCCAGCGTCAATACGGTGATTACCCTGTTCTCGGCTCCCGAAGAGAGCAACGAGTGGGGCCTGACGCGCACGGCACGCTTTGTGATGTTCCGCGAGCCGTTTGAGCAACTACTCTCCTCAGCTGTCTTTAGAGAGCTTGAGAGCAAAGACGAGCGCACCGCCCGCCCTGCCTATCGCGTCTATCCGATCTCGCAGCAAGCCCTGCTCAAAGATGGTTCCACACAGCCAGAGCCGGAAGAAGAGCAGAGCGAGAGCAAGCCACCCGCACGGCGTGGACGCAATAGTGCTATGAAAGAAGTGCGCGAGGTAAATATAGCTGCTGTTCCGCCTATCACAAACGGACGCTTGTTACACGAACACGAGCCGCCTTATAAAAGCAACAAGTGGGGCGGCAAATATCTGCGCGCTCCCGATATCTACTGGACGATTTTGGAGAAGGGCAAAGGCAAACTGGTACGCTTGGGTGATATTGCCGAGGTGCGCTTTGGCATCAAAACAGGAGCCAACGAGTTCTTCTATCTGGATGCCGCTGCAATCAGACAATGGGGCATCGAGCCAGAGTTTTTGCGCCCCGTGATTCAAACCCCACGAGAATGTAAAGGTTTCATAGTTAATCCTTTAGATTTAAAGCAACAGATTTTCATATGTCAAGAGGATAAGGAAAATCTGAGAGGTAAAAATGCTTTAGAATATATAAAATGGGGAGAATCTAAAAGATTTCATAATAGGCCAAGTTGTGCTAGTAGAGCAATGTGGTGGAGTATAAATGTACAACATTCTTTTGATTTTGTCGCATTACGTTTTAGAGATAAACGTAATTGGAGTCCAATTAATG